>NZ_KV833949.1:0-57507 GCF_001837725.1 Enterococcus sp. HMSC072F02 | reverse complement strand
CTAGGAAAAAATTAACTAGCACCACGGGTATTCTATCTAAACTTTTTTATATTTTTGTAAGAATATCCCTGTACAGATAGTTACTATCAATAAACCAATGATTACAGCAAAACTAGATTTTTTACTACTTGTTTTAGGAAGAATGCTTTTTGATTTATTTGTTATCTGTTTAGGTACAGCTCTCTTACTAATATAATTGGTTCTTTGTTCGCTAGATTCCCCTGTATGAGCAAATATTTGCAATTTTTGAGAGAATAGATTTCTAATTTTCTCTCTCTCTGTCTTCTCTGGAAAATTTTTCCACGGTTTTATGTGGTTACCTGGTATAGCTATATTTGTTTTGCCCGGTATATAACTGTTTTTGATGTTATACCCGTCAATTGTCGTACTGTATTCTGGCACGTTGTCTTCCGTTACTGTATAGATGATTTCTTGCCCGTCTTTGTATTTTGGCAGATTTGTGAAACGATAGCGCCAATCATCTTTTTCACTTACTTCTTTGTGTTGGATCGGTTGACCGTCGGCTAATAGATTCACTGTGATCGTTGTCGGTCGTTTGCCGTCTTGATTCTCATTGTCTTCCCATGTTTTTTGTCCTGAGACCTCTTTGGTTTCTGGCACATGGGTATTGGTAATAATGTTGTTTCCATCCTTTGTTTGTTTAACTTCACTGGTATAGCCAGCTACTTTGGTCAACTCTTCCACTCGATAAGTGACAGCTTGACCTTTCGCCTTTTCTGCCAATTCGTTCCATGTGGTCGTCCAGTGATTCTCCTCGCTCAGTTCTACTGCTTCGCCTATTTTTTGGTTATTAGCATACAGCTGGACTTGGATACTTTGAGGTCGTACCCCGTCTTGGTTATTTCCATCATCCCATACTTTAGTAGCACTTAGGCTAGTTTTGCCCGGTGTATAACTGTTTTTGATGTTATACCCTTCAATCGTCGTACTGTATTCTGGTACGTTGTCTTCCGTTACTGTATAAATGATTTCTTGGCCGTCTTTGTATTTTGGCAGATTTGTGAAACGATAGCGCCAATCATCTTTTTCACTTACTTCTTTGTGTTGGATCGGTTGACCGTCGGCTAATAGATTCACTGTGATCGTTGTCGGTCGTTTGCCGTCTTGATTCTCATTGTCTTCCCATGTTTTTTGTCCTGAGACTGAAATGACTTCTTTATTCTCATTGGTAACGACTAGCCCGTTTTCAATTTTTTGATAACCTGAAGGGACGTAATCATTTCCGTTTTGGTCTACTTCTTGCACTTTAAACGTATATTCGTTTCCGCTATCATCATACTGTTGGATATCTTCCCAAGTCACTGAAGTTATTCCATTATCTAATCGTTTTGTTTCTGCATCAGGAACTGGTTCCCAATTGTTTGTACTTGCTCTGAATAATTTGAAATAAATACTTGGTCTGGGAGTGGTTCCACCGTTCCAAATTTTAGTTGCTGTGATGTTCGTAACCTTTTTCTTGTTATAAATAGGTAAACTGACTCCCTCTGTATCATTTTCGTTTATGGAGAATTTGAGTTCATTTGAACTTAGTGGATCAAAATCAATCCAATTGGGTGCTTCTTTTTCTTTTACAACATAATCTCCTACTTGCAGACCTTTGATACTAACTTCTCCCTGTTCATTCGAAGTCAATAGGATACTAGACTGTCCTTGAATAGGCTGTTCATCTGCTCGTCTTAATTCGAAAGTCACATTTGGGATACCAATCTCTGTGCCATTGATATATTTGAAAATCTTCAATTCGCCTCTAACTGTACCGTTGACTCCACCAGAAGCTGAAATATTTTTAACTGTATGATTGAAACTTTCTCCATCAACAGCAGGTTTATTAACTTCTTTAAACCAAGCTTTCGAATGATTCTCAAAACTTGTTTGTTCTGGTTCTTCTATGATCGTCTTATAACTCACCATTATTATTCTAAGATTGACAAAGTTTTTTGGTATAGTTATTTCAATGTAATTATCATTTACTGAAAAATCAAATGTAGCACCGGGGAAATCTTGTAAAAATTGTTGGATTCCCTCTTCTCCTCTGTAAACTTTCTGTTCACCTAAGTGTATTTGATTAATTTCAAACGCACTTGGATCTAATCTTTGTCCACTTTGGATTTCATCGCTGATTTTAACTGGTTGTTCAACGTAAGTGCCGTTATTGTTAATATTCAAAAACCATCGAATGTGCTCAGTATCTTCAGGAAGCATGTCTCCTGTTTTATAATAAAAAACGCTAGAAGAAGAACCAGAAGCTGGCTTTGTCACATTTACAGTAGCCGTTTTGTCACCGCTCGTCACGGTGAATGGCCCCGTATTTTCTTCACCAGTATCGGTTACGTTTCTGGCCTGTATCTCAAATTGCCCCCAACCTTCTACTGAGTCTATGTTTTTAATATTTTCATTAAATACAACCTGTGCAGAATCTTTTCTGACCGTTAAAGTTCCAACATTTTTATTTTCAATCATTAATGGGATTTCTTTTTGAAATCCTTCACCGCGAATATTTCCTTCACTTGGCCAATTGATCCAAAGATAATCACCTGGCTGGATGTCTTTTTTTTTTTCGTCAAACGAGAATTTTACTTTTATGTTTCCTCCATCTGTAATATTCGTTGGATCCACGGTCAACGAAGTGACATTACTGCTGATATCTCTGCCTGAATCCGCATAGACATGAACAGGAATCAGTGATGTTATATTAGTAATAATAAATAACATTGATAAAATAATATTTCTACACTTTTTCATTTTTTCTATCTCCCCTATTTTAACTAAAAATAAAACCTACCATATCATCTCTCAAAAATCCTTTCTTCAATTCCTCCCCACTCATTTCCAATCTTTTAACTAAAAAATTGATAGTTATTTTACAAATATTTATAAAAAATAAATATGCCAAAAAACTGTTTTTACAAGGTTTTTCCTAATGCAAATTATTTTTTCGCATATATTCATTTTATTTTACTTATTGCTTTCATTTTTTCAATCTATATTTCCAATTTTTAACTTACAAAAATGCAACGTGCATAAATAACTATAGTTGCATAAAATATTCTTTTAATTAGCATTATTATTTTATAACAGCTGTTTTTATGTTAAATAAAGAATAAAACACAATATAAAAAATACAGACTTTGTTCAAATAAACGAACTTAGCCTGTATTCTGTGATTGACGCTACTTTTTAATTCATTGAGATGAATAATCCATTTTTATAAATGCCCAAAAGTAATCGGTGCCGAAGCCATTCCTCGACCTAATTCTTTTTCAAATTTTCCTATTGTTGATATCTCCATATAAAACGGTGAGACTGGTTTAGACAATTCTCCCTTGATTGCTAACGGACGTAAACTACGTTCCAAATTATTCATGACTTTAGGATAATACTGACCTTTTTCTAAGCCTGTTTTTGCTTCTATCAGAAGTATACGTTCCTTTTCATTGATCTCTGGATTTAAAACGAGATCATATAATTTTAGTACCATGTTTTCTATTTCTTCACTTTTAGACATCACGATTTCCTCCCAGAAATATTTTTCTCCCCACTACATTCTATACACAAATTATACGCCATTTTTAGTGGTTTTTAAATCACACAGACATAAAGAAAAAAGACAGATACCCAACCAGGGTATCTGTCTTTTGCTTTATGCCAGCTATAGGGATCGAACCTACGACCTACGCGTTACGAGTGCGTTGCTCTACCAACTGAGCTAAGCTGGCCTTATCCAAAAGAAATTATATACTCTATTTGGCTGATTGTAAAGAGTTCGATGGAAAATTAGTTTAATTTCATGATATTTTTCATAAAACGTGGTATAATTGATGTGAAAGGCAGGTTTTATGAAAATGGCAACTTTTGGAAAATTTGATACAACTATCGTACCATCGGAAATTGGTGAAAAATTCAAGATCAATACTCACGTAATGTTCACGATTCACGGCAAGCCGCAAACTGGAACGATTTCAAAACAATTGAAAAATTCCGCTGTTGTTGAGATTGATGAAACTGCAGAAAATGCGAACTTGATGACGCAAAGCAAGGGTGTAGTAATCGTTAACTACAAAGAACTTAAAAAGATTTGAATTTGACCATCTCTGCATTTTTGGGATGGTTTTTTTATATACAAACGAAAGCTGTGAAAAAGCTGCTCTGCCTCAAACATTAAAAATGACCAAAAAGGATGTGACAAAAGTTGTGTCACATCCTTTTTCATTTTCACTTATTTTGTACCAAACAAACGGTCACCCGCATCCCCTAGTCCAGGAACGATATAACCATGTTCATTCAATTTTTCATCTAGAGAAGCTGTATAGATATCAATATCAGGATGCGCTTCTTGCAAAGCTTTTACTCCCTCAGGTGCTGCTACCAAACAAACGAATTTGATGTTCGACGCGCCACGTTCTTTCAATGCATCGATTGCCATGATTGCTGATCCGCCTGTTGCCAACATTGGATCTACTACAAACAACTGACGTGCATCAATGTCTTCTGGAAGTTTGACGAAATATTCATGTGGCTCAAATGTTTCTTCATCTCGATAAAGACCGATATGGCCCACTTTAGCAGCTGGAATCAATTCCAAGATACCATCAACCATTCCGATACCTGCACGCAAGATTGGAATAATCGCTACTTTTTTACCGGACAACGTTTTTTGTGTTGTTTCAGTGATCGGTGTTTCGATCACGATGTCTTCCAACGGCATATCCCGTGATACTTCATATGCCATCAACATAGCGATTTCATCGACTACTTCACGAAAAACCTTTGTTCCGCAGTTTTTGTCCCGAATAATAGTTAGTTTGTGTTGAATCAATGGATGATCGATCACTTGAAATTTGCCCATTTTTTAAGCTCTCCTTTGTTCTGTCGTTTCTTTTTAATTGTAAAACAAAATCAAGTGATTGACTAGTCAAACTCGCCATTTTTCCTAAGAAAATCCTTTTTTGAAAAGAAGTTTTCCTGCTGACAAGCAAAGCTTATTCTTTTTCCATGATCCAAGAAGTAGATAATGCCATTGCTGCACGCGCTGCCTTTGTCTGATCCATAGCATTTACCATGACGAAATCATGGATGATTCCTTGGAAGCGTACTTGTGTAACAGGAACCCCTGCATCACGAAGTTTGCGTGCATAAGCCTCGCCTTCCTCTCTTAATACATCCGCTTCTCCTGTCAAAATCATTGCTGGAGGTAGATCTTTTAGTTCATTCAGGTCTGCTCTCAAAGGCGAAGCTGTGATTTCAGCACGTTCTTCTTCATTCGTCGTATATTGATCCCAAAACCATCTCATTCCATCTCTCGTCAAAAAATAGTTTTCTCCGAATTCATGATAGGTATCTGTATCAAAATCAGCGTTGGTAACTGGATAATACAGCAATTGTTTAGATATTGGGAGCCCTTTTCGTTCTTTTGTTAAGATCGTCATGACTGTAGCCATGTTACCACCTACTGAATCTCCTGCAACAATTAGATTCTCGAGATCCAGATTTTTTGACTTGGCTAATTTATTCAGCTGTTGCAACACAGCATAATTTTGTTCAATTGCTGTTGGATATTTCGCTTCAGGTGATCGACTATATTCTGGAAAGACAACGACAGAATTCGTGCGGACCGAAAGTTCTCTGATCAATTTATCATGGGTTTGAGCACTGCCAAAGACCCAACCAGCTCCATGGATATAAAAAATAACTGGTAATTTATCTATATTTCCTTCTGGTCGTACAAAACGAATATTGATTTTTCCCCATTCGCCAGTATCTACCATCAAGTCTTCAATATCAACGGAATATTTGTTCACAGGTGATCCTTGTACTTCTTCCAGTAATGCTCTTCCTTCTTCCGGTGCTAGTTCATAGATTCGCGGATGAGGTGCATTTGCATCACTGAATGCTATGGCTTCCTTTTCTAACGAGATACGATCAGTCATGACTTTTCCTCCCTGAGATTTAATGTGAAGACTAAAATTACACCTCATATACTAGAGAGCATCATCGATATTGTCAAAGAATCCGTTTTCTCCAAAAAAAATAAACAGAAAAGTCCAGCATTGAACTTTTCTGTTTTATATGGAATTTAAATTTTTATTTTTTGTGCAATGGAAATTTTTCAGTTAATTCGCGTACACCTGTTTTGACTTCGTCTAGTTGAGCATTGTCGCCTTTTGCTTGTAATGCTTTGACAACTAATTCAGCCACTTTTACAGCATCTTCTTCTTTGAATCCGCGAGTAGTGATTGCTGGTGTACCGATTCGGATGCCGCTTGTTTTGAATGGACTTAGTGTTTCAAAAGGAATCGAGTTTTTATTTACCGTGATATTCACACTGTCCAAAATACTCTCTGCTTCTTTTCCATTTATACCTAACTCACGAACATCGATCAGCATCAGATGATTATCTGTCGCTCCTGAAATGACTCTTGTTCCGATTGCTTGATTGAATACTTTGACCATTGCTTTTGCATTGGCAATGATTTGTTCACTATATTCTTTAAATGCAGGATCTAGTGCTTCTTTGAATGCCGCTGCCTTCCCAGCAATCACATGCTCTAGAGGTCCGCCTTGAATACCTGGGAAGACCGCACTATTGATTTTTTTCGCTAATGCTTCATCGTTTGTCAAAATCATGCCGCCTCGAGGTCCGCGCAATGTTTTGTGAGTGGTAGTCGTTGTGATATCTGCATAAGGAACTGGATTAGGATGAAGTCCTGCTGCTACTAATCCTGCGATATGTGCCATATCTACCATCAGTTTTGCGCCTACTTCATCTGCGATTTCTCTGAATTTCGCAAAATCGATCGTTCGTCCATAAGCACTGGCACCTGCTACAATCAATTTTGGTTGATGTTTTCTAGCTAAAATACGTACCACATTATAATCAATAACTTCTGTTGTCGGATCAACACCGTAAGCAACAAAGTGATAGGTTTTGCCACTGAAGTTGACTGGTGATCCATGTGTTAGATGTCCGCCTGCGTAAAGATCCATTCCTAAGATCGTGTCCCCTGGTTCTACCAAAGCGAGATAAGCAGCCGTGTTGGCTTGAGAGCCGGAGTGAGGTTGGACGTTCGCAAATTTTGCTCCGAATAATTCTTTTGCACGGTCAATCGCTAAATTTTCAACGATGTCGACAAATTCACATCCACCATAATAGCGATGCCCTGGATAACCTTCTGCGTATTTATTTGTCAAAATACTTCCTTGCGCAGCCATCACTGCTTCGGAGACAAAGTTTTCAGAGGCAATCAGCTCCAAATTATGTTCTTGTCTTTCTTCTTCTTTGGCGATCGCAGCCCAAAGATCAGGGTCAAACGTTTTGTAATCTACCACAAACAACAGCTCCTTTTTATTTTCCTACAATTTTATTTTTCCCATCAAAAACAAATTGCCAAATATTCGTATCTCTTCTATTTACACTTCGTTTTTCGTTCACTGATAGAAGATTTACTTGATAGCATTGTATCATACTAAAAGAATGCGGCAATAACCAATTGATCATTTTTCAAAATAATTTTGCCCAGCTGCTTTTTTCAAGCGATTCATATAAGCATTCCCCAATCCAGTTTCTGGATATACTTGTACAAAAATCAAATCTAATCCAAGTGTTGGTTCATCTAATCCTCTTAGACCTGCAAACAATCCTTTAGCCGCCGCTTCTACTGAGTTGTCGTTATACATATAAACAGCTGCAGTATCTGTCCGCACTTGATCCGCAATTTCGGGGCTTGCTATGACACCTGCACGGATCTTCTTATTTTTTGCCCATTGAACTGCAATTGACCAATCGCTATCTCTGACCATCAGAACACGTGTATCGGGTGAGTAGTGTTTGTATTTCATCCCAGGCGCTTTTGGTGTTTCATTTTCTTTTACAAGATGCTGATCAACAGCAACAGGAGATCCGATGACTGCTTCGATTTGTTCTTTCGTTACTGCACCTGGTCGTAAGATCATAGGCATGGCTGTTGGATTACTTAAATCAAGAACAGTGGATTCTACACCAATTCGCGTAGCTCCATCCTCAATGATCCCGGTAATTTTTCCTTGTAGATCATGGAATACATGATCTGCAGTTGTCGGACTTGGTTTTCCCGACGTATTTGCACTTGGACCGACAAGCGGAACCCCTGAAAGTTCGATTACTTCTAGTGTTTTTTTGTTATCCGGCATACGAAATGCAGCTGTGGATAATCCTCCTGTTACAACTGAGGGCAAGGTGTCTTTTTTGATTTTAAATATCAAAGTTAGTGGTCCAGGCCAGAAGTTCTTCACAATCTTCTCTGTTTCTGGATGAAAGTTGTCCACATACTCTTTTACTTGTTCAAAAGAGGCGACATGGACGATCAATGGATTGTCTTGAGGTCTTCCTTTTACAGAAAACACTTTCTTGACAGTATTGGGCAATAGAGCATTGGCGCCCAATCCATACACTGTTTCAGTAGGAAAAGCAACAAGTTCTCCTGCTTTCAGTGCTTTGGCTGCCTCTTTTAATTCAGTTTCATCATAACGTTTCGTTTCCACAGTTTATCCACAACCCCTTTTTCATACATTCTTGTTTTATCCAACTTTATCCTCAAGTTTTCCACTGTCTGTGGATAATCCATTTGTCAATAGTGGACAAACTTGTTGATAAGCCAAAAAGTCGTTTACATCCTTGTCAAATTAGTGTTTTTTTATAATAAAAAAACAAATAAAAATTTTTTCATCCACAACTTCAACTGTAGACTTGGATCATTCGTTCATTACCAAAAAGATCCTTTTTTATCGCTACTTTTTTATCTGGAAATGCTTGCTGGAATATTTTTTTTACTGCTTCACCTTGGCGAAATCCGATTTCTAAAAAAATCGTTCCATTTGGTTTTAGTACGCTTGGTGCTTCAACTGCTATTTTTTCATAAACAGCTAATCCATCGTTCTCCGCAAAAAGGGCCATCTTAGGTTCGAATGACCGGACACTTTCATCCATCAGTTCCCATTCATTCCGACTGATGTACGGCGGATTAGAAATAATCACATCAAATCGCCGATCCTGTACTGGTTCCAATGTATTCCCATGGTAAAAACTGATTTTCGTTCCTTCGTGCTGAGCATTTTCTTTCGCGACTTCTAACGCTTCTTCAGAAAGATCTACGGCAGATACATGCCAATTTTTTCTTGCTGCTTTCAAACTAATAGCAATCGCCCCAGTACCTGTCCCAATATCTATCACTTCCAATGGTACATCAGGCGTCTCGTCTAAACACCACTCCACTAACTCTTCTGTTTCTGGTCGAGGAATCAGTGTTGCTTCGGTTACCTTCAACCGATGATCATAAAAATCTGCATATCCTAGCAAATACTGAGGCGGATGATCTGCAAGCAGAAGTCGCAGATCTGTTTCGATCAACTGTTGTTCTTCTTCTGAAATCTCTTCGTTCATATGAAGGAGCCAATCAAGTTTTTTCCATTGTTTCCGTTCCAAAAATAAAAATTGGATACTGTATGCTTCTTTTCCATGATCCTCTAAAAAAGAAGAAGCCCGTGACAGGACTTCTCGATAGGTCATTTTACCCATTTTGCATAGCTTCCAGTTTTGATGTTTGATCATACATGATCAATGCATCAACGATTTCATCTAATTTCCCTGCTAAAATCTGATCTAATTTTTGGATAGTTAATCCGATACGGTGATCAGTCACGCGATTTTGCGGGAAATTATATGTCCGAATCCGTTCTGAACGATCCCCAGTTCCGACTGCTGATTTTCGATTGGCATCATATTCACTTTGTGCTTCTTGTTGGATCTTATCATACACACGAGCACGCAAGATTTTCATTGCTTTTTCACGGTTCTTGATCTGAGAACGTTCATCCTGCATAGCAACGACGATCCCTGTTGGTAAGTGAGTCAAACGTACAGCAGATGCTGTTTTATTGACGTGCTGTCCGCCAGCACCTGAAGCATGATAGATATCTGTGCGGATATCTTTGTCTTCAATATCGATCTCTACTTCTTCAGCTTCTGGCATCACGACAACTGTTGCTGTGGAAGTATGGATACGCCCTTGCGATTCAGTTGAAGGAACACGTTGGACACGGTGTGCACCACTTTCATATTTTAATTTCGAATAAACATTCTCTCCGGTAATCATCATGATCACTTCTTTGTATCCACCGATTCCGGTAACGTTCGCTTCCATCACTTCTGTTTTCCAACCTTGCGCTTCAGCATACTTTTGGTACATATTGAAAAGATCACCCGCGAATAAGGCTGCTTCGTCTCCACCTGCTGCTCCACGGATTTCCATGATGATATTTTTATCGTCATTTGGATCTTTTGGTAAAAGCAGGATCTTGATTTTTTCTTCTAAGACTTCTTTTTCTTTTTTTAACTCAGATAATTCTTCTTTTGCTAATTCAGCCATTTCATCATCCAGTTTTTCACCAAGCAGTTCTTCTGTATCGGTGATTCCTTGTACTACTTCTTTATAACGACGATAAACTTCGACTGTTTCGCGCGTGTTTGCTTCTTCTTTTGAAAGCTGCATAAAGCGCTTTGTATCAGAAATCACTTCTGGGTCGCTTAAAAGTTCTCCAAGCTCTTCATAACGGTCTTCAATTGATTGTAATTGATCGTACATGCTTATTCTCCTTCTGTAATCATTGATGGATGAAAGTAATGTTTTCGACAAACGGGGTAATAAGCTTCATTTCCGCCAATTTGCACTTGATCGCCTTCATAAACAGGTTTCCCATCAATATAATGTAAATTCATGATTGCTTTTTTGTGGCAGAACCAACAGATCGTTTTCATTTCTTCAATCTTGTCTGCGTAAAGCAATAAATATTTTGATCCTTCAAATAACTCGTTTCGAAAATCATTTTTCAAACCAAACGCCATAACCGGAATATCCAATTCATCCACGATTCTCGTAAAAGCAATGACATGTTTCTTTTTTAAGAACTGCGCTTCATCGATCAGCACACAATAGGGTTTGCTTTCCATGTTCTGAATCACGTCAAATACGTCTGTTTCTTCAAATATCGGCATTGCTTCACGTTTCAGTCCGATTCGGCTTGAAACAACGCCTAAACCATCTCTCGTATCAATACCGCTTGTCATCAAGACAACTGGTTTGTTTTGTTCTTCATAATTATGAGCGACTTTTAGGATCTCGATCGTCTTGCCGCTATTCATTGCGCCATACTTAAAAAATAGTTGTGCCATGCTCTTTTTCACCTTCCAGTTTGTTCCTATGGTATTATACTTGATTTTCAACATTTTTTACAGTGAGAATTTTCATCAAGCACAGATTATCGTTCAAATCCCTTGCTTACTTTTGTTCCAACTTTTTGACAGGAACTAAATAAGGCGATCCATTTCTCTCATCTTTCTGGAAAAATTACTGTCCTTGAAAATTCTTAGGAGTTATAAAAATAAGTACATCCGCTAAATACTTTCTTTTTGAATTGAGTATAGCATGTTTTCTTTCTTTTCACGTGCTATAATAAGTTAAAATTCCAAAGTTTTATGTAAGGAGCTATTTGATGACAAAAAATATTTTTGATTCCATCGCTAACCATTATGATTCCCCTGACCGTCAAGCATTAGCCAAAATTATTCGCGAAGAACTAACTACTTATCTACCGCGCGACAGCCACCAAAAAGTCCTGCTGGATTATGGAGGCGGAACTGGGCTTGTGAGTTTACCGCTTGCGGAAAGATTCAAAGAACTGATCATTGCCGATGCTTCAGAAACTATGTTGAAAATGGCAGAAGAAAAGATCCAAGCAGCAGATCTGAAAAATGTCCGCACGATCCACGCTGATGCCTCTGTCGAATTTCCTGCTGTCCCCTTCTATCACTCGTACTTTTGCACATTCCCGATACAGAGACTATTCTCATGAAACTTTACGAACTTTTAGCTCCTGGCGGTCAACTGATTATTGTAGATTTTGACAAGAATGAACAAATCAGTCATCCGAAAGTCCATAATGGTTTTACCCAAGAAGAATTGAACGATCGATTGAAAAAAACTGGCTTTGTCTCTACTGCTAGTCATACTTTTCATCGTGGAGAAAAGCTATTCATGAATAAACATGCGTCGCTTTTCTTATCCATCAGCCAAAAAGATTAAAAAGAAGCTGTGACAAAAATATGTCACAGCTTCTTTTTTCGTTTAAACGGTGTTCCAAAAGCAGCTTCTTATTTCTTGAAGCTGACCACTTCTGTCACAACCTCTTCTTTTTATTTTTTCATCAAATGATTTTGATTTCTGAAAGAGGCCAGTAGCGGAAAACAACTTTGCCTTGGATCATATCTTTGTCGACTAACCCAAACATTCGGCTGTCTTTTGAAATCAAACGGTTATCCCCCAGAACAAGATACTTTCCTTTCGGCACAGTATATTCAAAATCGCTCGTAAAGGTAGAGGCACTTTCTGCTTGTGCTTGGAACCCTGAACTATAAGCATACTCTCCTTGTAACTTATCTTTTGAAAATTCTTTTTTGAACTTATCTAGATAAGGCTCATCATACTTTTTGCCATTAATGGTCAACTGGTCATTTTCCATCTTGACTGTGTCCCCAGGCATACCAATGATTCGTTTAACGATCATTCGTTCTTCATCCCCTGGTTCCTTCGTAGTAATAATGTCCATTCGTTCATAGTTCGAGATTTTAGATGAAATCAGTCGTTGTCCATCACTTAATGTAGGGTCCATCGAATGTCCGTTTACAGTGACTGGTGTAAACACGTACACTCTAGCTAATAAAATAGCCGCTAATACAAGGATCAGAATCCCCCAATTTTTCAAAAATTCTTTCACAGCTTACCTCCTACTTATATTTCCTCGTTATTTATTACATTTTTTTACGATATTTCGTTGTACTCTCTTTATTCTACAATGTTTATAAATGAAAGGAAAGAATAAGTGACGTGTTCGTTCTATTTTTCTCGTTATATAAAAAAGGGGCATGACAAAAGTCATGTCACATCCCCTTATGAATGTCTTCTTCTTTGGCTCCGACTATAAACAACTTGTTCTTCTTGTGATTGTGCTTTTTTTGCAATTAATTTCAGGCGATAAGGCTCATGATAACGCAACCCGTCTTTGACAAAATCACCGCCAACGATGAACAATCCGACAGGTTCCAATGTGTCTTCTGTTGAGCTCAGTCGAATGGTCCCTACTTTTTCCATGTCCGAGTAGCTTCGTCCAATATTTAGAACATACTCTTTCTCACCTGTTTTCTTGACATAGTAATAAGGATACAATGTATTTCTGTCGACCAAAAATCCATCCATGCGACCGAGTTCATTTGTTTTGATCTCACCATTTCCAATCAAATACCGCATATTCTCGGCTAATTTCAATTGGTAATCTTCGTCATACGAAACCATGACCTCTTGTGTATTCACTTTATCGATCGAATTTCCATTATTGATCGTTTCTTCTGTCTGGATGTTGAACGCTTCATCAGGCAAATACTTCACAAAAAGCTGCGTGACATCGGCTTTCGTGTTTTTATCTAAAAAGTAATAAAATACATTTAAAACAGTAAAATAAACAAGCACTAGAAATGCAAGTCCATATAAGAAAAATTGAAGATAGTTTTGGTTTTGCCAAAGTCCATAAACAATTCTCAATAAATAAAGCGTGGGAATCACACTTAAAATCGTATATCCACGGTTAAGATATTTAGGACTGATGTCTAAATAGCCAAGGAATTTATGCACCCCGTTGATAAGGTCTAGTAAAAATGTCATTGAGAATCACCTGCTTGCTGGTTATACGCTTGGGTATTTCCTGAATCTTGGTTTTGCTGTGCTGTACGTGCTGCATCATCATTTTGCGTGTTATCATCTACAGTCGTACTGCTTGGTATCGTTTCGGAGCTAGCACTTGTATCCGGACTTGTACTTGGATTGGTTGAATCCGATGGAGTGCCATCTGGTACCGTATTACTTGTTTCGCTTGAGCTGTCAGTTGTATATGTCTCATCATACGACGAACTAGTTGTTGTATCGTCCCATGTACTTGTCGTAGTGGTTTCATTCAAACTTTCCGTTGTTGTTGGTTCAGATGTCGAGACTGAAGTAGTTGGTGTTGTTTCTTCTACAGTACTAGAACTTGAACTTGGTGCACGGTAGCTGGAACTATTCACAATACCTGTAGTAGTCGCGACAATCGTCGAGATTGTTAATACAGCGATTGGCTTCAAAATAGGTGCTACTTTTCGCATCTTATCTCTTCCTTCATTGAAATTTATTCTTGTTTCCTTACTTTACTACGGACAAATTATACAGTCTACCTTATTTCTATCATAAATTCTTTATTTTTTTCTTACGTTTTTCCGAAAGATTTCTTTAATTTTCATCCAAAACTACGGTCGATGTTTTTAAGTAAGCTTTTGCTTCCCGATTGATTTTTTTCAGATCACATCCTTGCTGCTTGGCAGCGAACACGCAACCACAATAACATTGGCGATAGATATCATACTCTTTGCACATTTGCAAAGAGCGTTCATAGCCTTTGTTTTTCTTGAAATCACTTGGCAAATATCGTGTCCCGTAAATCTTTTGGATATCCATTCCGATTTGATTGATCAAGGCTGCATTTTTCTTTGGTGAGATCGTCAGGGCACTTCCAAAATAATCGTATCCTAGTTCTTGCGCTTTTTGCGCAACAAGATCTAATCGCGTATTGAAGCATGCACTACAGCGAGCACCACCTTCTTTTTCGTCTTCAAGATGGTTGGTTAAAACCATTTTGGTGAATTCACTTGGACGGTATTCATCAACAATCAGCGCTACATGATGGTCAGTTTTCTCATTAAATTGGTCTACAAATCGTTTTTGTTCATGTAATCTCCGCAAATACTCACTTT
The DNA here is from genome assembly GCF_001837725.1 of Enterococcus sp. HMSC072F02. NCBI lineage: Bacteria > Bacillati > Bacillota > Bacilli > Lactobacillales > Enterococcaceae > Enterococcus > Enterococcus sp. HMSC072F02. Next base: position 42,620 of record NZ_KV833949.1, on the reverse strand, counting down.
TAGGATGGATATTCGAATTTGAAAAAAATAACGTGATATCTGCATACTGAGACATGAATTCCAATGTGTGCGTACTGCAAGGAGCACAGCATGTATGTATTAATATCTTAGGCTTTACTTCTTCTTTCTCCCATTGCATGATCATTTTTTTCAGAACTGTATCATAATTTATTTTTTGATTTTTCATTTTTTCTACGATTTGTTGGGCATTGATCAATTTGTTATTCCTCCTCCTTCTTTTTTCTAGGATTTGCTTTATTATAAGCCATTTCTATTTTAATCGAAAGCTGTATTGTTATCTGTTCAATAATTTCTTTGAGTATTCCTGATTCCCCTTGTATACTGGTAGAAACGACTATTGTCAGGAGGATAGTACTGTGCATGTTGATTTATTCTTTCAAAGGCTGCAGCGGCGAGGACAAAAGTTTGCTGCCAATCATTTCTCATCGATCCAAATCATCGTTTTTTATTATATATTGATGACGGTCTTATCACTCGTTCTATTTTATCTGCCGATTTTTCGCGAACCAGATAGCCATGTTTCTTTTGTGGACATGCTGTTCATGGCAATCAGTACAGTGAGTGTGACTGGACTATCGACTTTTGATATCAATTCTGTGTTCAATGATAACGGCATTATACTGCTGGAAATATTATTTCAAGTTGGTGGTTTGGGGATCATGATGATTTCTACTGCTTTTGTCATTTTTTCTAAACGACGAATCACATTGAAACAGCGGCAGCTGATCATGACGGATATGAATCAACCGCGTTTGTCTGGTATCGTCCGACTGATTCGGATCACTTTTGCTATTTTAATCTGGTTTCAATTACTTTTTGGGACATTCTTTTCTATTTATTTTTATTACAGAGGCTATTTTGATCGTTGGCGTGATGCCGTTTTTTATGGTTTTTATCAGGCGGTATCGGCTGTCACGAACTCTGGATTTGACGTCACTGGGGATTCCATCAAGCCCTTTGCACATGACTATTTTTTCTTGATTCTGATCATGTTTTTGATTTTTGTCGGCGGAATTGGTTTTCCTGTATTGATGGAGTGCCGGGAGTGGCTGTTATATAAACGTTCCAGTGCAAAGCTTCCATTTCGTTTTTCCTTGTTTACCAAATTAGCTGTGTTGGCTTTTGTCATCTTGTTCGTTTCGGGAACTATCTTAATTTATCTATTGGAAAAGGACCATTTATTCCAAGATTCCAGTATGAGTGTCAAATGGATCAATTCGATGTTTTATTCGATCACGACTCGTAATGCCGGTCTCCAGATTCACGATTTGAGTGATTTTCAGATTACGACACTGATTATTTTTTCTTTACTGATGTTTATCGGATGCAGTCCTAGTTCTGTAGGAGGCGGGATTCGAACAACTACTGTAGCGATCATCGGTTTGTATCTATACTCCTTCCTCAAGAGTGAGGATAATATCAATATTTTTGGACGAAGAATCGAACAAGATGATGTGCGAAAGTCAGTCGTTGTCTTTATGCTTTCTCTTGGTATGTGTTTCTTTTGTATCGTTTTTTTATCTGCTACAGAGGAACAAACACTGATCTCGATCATCGTCGAAGTAACTTCTGCTTTTGGAACAACTGGTTTGTCCTTAGGAATTACCGGCGACTTGTCTGTTGTAGGGAAAATTACGATTGCTGCCCTGATGTTTATTGGGCGGATTGGAATGCTGTATACATTGATGCTGTTCGTACCAAAAGAAACCCGAGATCTGGGCTATGAATATCCAAGTGAGAAAATCATTATTGGTTAATAATGAAAAGACCGATGAGGAGTAATAAAATCACAGCAGCTTGAAACAATCATTTTGTTTCAAGCTGTTTTTTTGTTAAATCATGCGGTTTTGTCCGATTTCATGCACTTTCAGCCGTAACCTTTTCTTAAGAATAAGAAAAGCAATTTAACCTTTTTTTCAACATATGGTATGATTAGTTGAATTTATTCGTCAGCAAATCGTTTTTGGAGGTTACATAATGGGAATACGCAGTCATTTTGCGATTGCAGTTGGGAAAACGTCGCAATGGGCATTAAAAACTTTTTTTAAAGGCGGATCAAGTTTACCAGGTAAACTAGCGCTGAAAGTCGATCCACATATACTAGATAGCTTGGCAAAAGACTACCAAGTCGTCGTTGTTACCGGAACAAACGGTAAAACATTGACTACCGCTTTAACAGTCAATATTTTGCGCCAGCAATTCGATGAAGTTCTAACCAACCCTACTGGTGCGAATATGGTACAGGGAATTGTATCGACTTTCTTGCAGGCAAAACCAAAAAAAGGACAGAAAAAATTTGCTGTCCTAGAAATAGATGAAGCAAGTTTGAGCAAAGTCACAGAATATATGAAACCAGAACTATTTTTATTTACAAATATTTTCCGTGATCAAATGGATCGGTATGGAGAAATTTATACGACCTATAAAATGATTGTAGACGGTGCTGCAAAGTCACCAAATGCAACGATTATCAGTAACGGTGATTCACCGATCTTCAATTCGATCGAAACAGTTAATCCTAGAAAATATTATGGCTTTGACCATGAAGAAGATCGTGAACAAATGGCGCATTACAATACAGACGGTGTCTTGTGTCCAAATTGTCATCACATCCTGCATTATAAAATGATCACTTATGCAAACTTAGGAAAATATTACTGTCCAAATTGTGACTTCAAACGACCTGAACTGGATTACCGATTGACTGATATGGTACGGATGGACAATGTTTCAGCAGATTTTGTGATCGATGGTCATGAATATGGAATCGAAGTTGGTGGTATGTATAACGTCTACAACGCTTTAGCAGCTACTGCAGTGGCGGAGTACTTCAATGTCGATCCTGATAAAATCAAACAAGGGTTAGGATATGACGAGAAAGTGTTCGGCCGACAAGAAGTCATCAATATCAATGGAAAAAAATGTACATTAGTACTTGTCAAAAATCCTGTAGGTATCAATCAAGTAATCGATATGATTGGTCTAGCTCCTTATCCATTTTCTTTAGTGGCTTTATTGAATGCCAATTACGCAGACGGAATCGATGTCAGCTGGATTTGGGATGGTAATTTTGAAAACTTTGCCGATATGGATATCCCAGCCGTTATTTCTGGAGGAGACCGTCATACAGATATGACTTTACGTCTGAAAGTTGCCGGGATTCCAGAAAATAAATTGACAGAAACAAAAGAATTACCAGAAGTAATCGAAAAAATCAAAGAATTGCCAACTGAACATGTCTATATCTTAGCTACTTACACTGCTGTATTGCAGCTGCGTAAAGAACTAGCGGCTCAAGGATTTATCAAAGGAGGAATGAATCGTGGCTAATTATGAACTCAATATCGCCCACCTTTATGGAAATTTGATGAACACATATGGCGATAACGGAAACCTTTTGATGTTGAAATATGTAGCAGAAAAAATGGAGGTTTCTTGCCATACGGAGATCGTTAGTATACATGAACCTTTTGATGCTGATAAATATGACCTGGTTTTCTTTGGCGGTGGTCAAGACTTTGAGCAACTGATCATTTCAAAAGACATCCAGAAAAAGAAAGATTCTTTGATCAACTATATCGAAAATGATGGTGTCATGTTAGCCATTTGCGGTGGTTATCAATTGCTAGGTCACTACTACATGGGAGCCAACGGAGAAAAGATCCAAGGTATCAGTGCACTGGATCACTACACATTAAGTCAGGAAAATAACCGGTTTATCGGTGACATTGTCATCCATAATGAAGAATTCAATGAAACTTATTATGGATTTGAAAACCACAATGGTCGGACTTTCTTAGGTGAAGGTGAACGGCCTTTGGGTAAAGTGGTACAAGGTCAAGGAAACAATGGGGAAGATCAATCCGAAGGTGTCATTTACCGAAATGTCTTCGGTTCTTATTTCCACGGACCTATCCTTGCAAGAAATGAGAAATTAGCAGCTCGCTTGATCCGCCTAGCTTTAGAACAACGTTACGGTAAAGAGTTGGACCTGCCCTATCTTGAAGGACAAACAGCCTAGTTATTCGAAAAAGGGGAATGTGACAAAAGTTGCGTCACATTTCCCTTTTTCGTATCCTATTTTAAGCGACTTGCTTGGCATAACGGTTCACGTTTTGCTTGATATTCCCAATTGTTTTCGGATCATTGATTCCTGTGACTTCTTGGATCAATTGTTCCAAGTTTTCATGGATCTTCATTTCATGCAGTTGACGGCTTTGTTCATCTTCAGGATCATAGTAATTAAAAATAATACCCATTGTTGCCGTCAAATGTGGACAAGTCAAGTTATGTTCTTGCAGTTCTCTCACTGGCCGTGTAAACCGTTCTTGATAACCTAGCTTACGTAATGGTGTCCGAGCGACACGTGTGATCGCATCAGAGATATATTTGTTTTGGAAGCGATGGATGATTTTTTCAATATACGCATGATGCTGCTCTGCATCAAACCCCCATTTGGCAATCAGCAAACTTCCTGTTTCCTGCAGAACTGATTTTAATTGTGCCACAACTAACGCATCTTGCATTGCTTCATCAATGGTCTGGTAACCTAACAAGGCACCTGTATAAGCGACAGTCGCATGACCAGTATTGACACTAAATAATTTGCGTTCGATATATGGTTCTAGATCATCTACATATAAAACCCCTTTTAATTGGATTTCTTTATTTTTTCTTTGGCTATCGTCAATGACCCATTCCTTGAAAGGTTCTACTTGGACGAATAAAGGATCTTCATGGTGTTGTAATGGGACGATTCGATCGACTGCTGCATTTGGAAAGCCGATATATTTGTCAGTAAATGATGTTTCTGGAAGATATTTATACACTTCTTTTTCTAGAAATGCTGAACCGCCAATCATGTTTTCACAGGCAATGATATCTAAAGGTGTTGTGTTTCCTTCCATTTCTCTTTCTTGGATCCCTTTTGCAATCAACTCGGCAATAAAAGGTAAGATATTCGGGCCAATGGCGGTAGTAACTAAATCTGCTTCAGCGATTTCTTGGATTACTTTTTCTGGATTTGTTTGATTGTTGATTCCTTTGACATTTTTTACAGTGATTCTTTCTTTTGATTCATCTGCTAATTCGATTTCGTATTCTTTTCTTTCATTTAAAGCATCAACGATCGTGTGATTCACATCTACGAAAGTAATCTCAAATCCATTAGCTGCCAAAATTTCTCCAATAAATCCTCGACCGATATTTCCTGCACCAAAATGTACTGCTCTCATTTTTCTCTCTCCTTAAGCAATTGCTAGATTTTCCGTTACTTCTTCTTTGCTGAGCGCGTCTGCTAGTTGGACAACATTGTCCATATCACTGCAATAAAGTGCGATTTGCTGTACAAGTTGCAGATGCTCATCGCCGACTCCTGCTATACCGAACAAAACAGTCGCAATCTTTTCTTCTTCTTCCGTACCAAAATTGACACCGTCTGGCACCTGTACGACACAAATGCCGGATTTTTTCACATATTTTTTTGCTTCATCTGTTCCATGAGGAATCGCGATAAAATTCCCCATGTAAACAGATAACATGTTGTCTCTTTCTACCATGGCATCGATATATTCCTCATCAACGCATCCTGCTTCTACAAGCTTTTGACCGCAATAGCGGATCGCTTCTTCTTTGGTTTTAAATGATCGATTGAGTTCGATCATGTCGAATGGCAAACTTTGCATGCTGTTTTCCTCCCTTAAGCTGTCTGTTTCAAATATTGTGCAATTGATTCAAATTTTTGTGGGTTGACCATGCTATTAACCGATAAATGAATGGATTGCGGTGCAGCCATCCGTGCTTTTTCTGCTAAACTCTCTTTGGCTACGATCAGTGAATCAGGTTCCCCTTTTAACTCCTGGATGTTGACTTTTCGTAACGGGATAGTTAAATGGTTCTTGTCTAATATATCTTTGAGCACGGTCATCCCCATTGTTGCTGATCCCGAACGATCATCGTGAACAAGTAGGATCTCTTTGATTTGTTTGATGTTTGCTGAAAGAAACTCTTCTGTTGGCTCGTTCTTAGTTTCAGAAGCTGATGGTTCCTGTTTGCTGCTCAATTCTTGAATGATTTCATCATATCGAGGTGAATTCAAAAAGTTTTCTACTGAGACAAAACGCGCGTTCGGTGCTTTTTGTTTTGCTCTTTCTTGTAGTTCGACCTGAGTAACGATCAATGTATTCGAGTCATCTGTCAGTTGGCTGATTGCTTGGTTAGTCACCGTTTGAGGCAAGTCTGCTTCCTGTACTTTTTTTCTCAAGATCGAAGCGCCCATCGCACTTGATCCCATCCCTGCATCACAAGCAAAAATGATTTTTTGTACGCCAGATAGCGCAGTTCCTTGAGGAATACCTTGGGCACCTTTAGATGCTTGTTTAGCTGCTTTTGTCTCTTGCACAGACTTTTCAAAGTCTTCATTTGTATCTTTCGCGTCCGCTTTCAAAATCACTGCAGAAATACCGAATGAAACAGCTGCGGCAACAATCACGCCCAAAATAACAGGAAGGTAAGAATTGAACGGTGTCATTGCTAGAATCGCAATGATCGACCCTGGAGAAGCTGGCGCTCTTAGTCCAGCATCCATCAATTGGAAAATGAAACTTCCTGACATTCCTCCGCCTATAACTGATAAGAATAATAACGGTTTCATCATGACGTAAGGAAAATAGATTTCATGAATCCCACCTAAAAAGTGGATAATCATGGCACCTGGTGCTGAAGATTTTGCTGCTCCTTTGCCAAACAAAGTAAAAGCAAGTAATACGCCAAGTCCTGGACCAGGATTTGCTTCAAGCAAGAATAGAATAGATTTTCCTGCATCTGCTACTTGTTCAGTTCCCAATGGTGTCAAAATCCCATGGTTGATTGCATTATTCAAAAATAAGATTTTTGCTGGTTCAATAAAAATACTTGTCAATGGAATCAAATGGGCAGATAAAATGATCTCTACACCTTTTGCCATTGCTTGAGTCAATGCATCGACAACTGGACCAATCGCAGAAAAACCTAATAACGCTAATCCAAAACCGATAAGACCTGCTGAAAAATTATTGACCAACATTTCAAAACCGGATTTGATCCGTTTTTGGAACAGCTGATCAAATTTCTTGATGGCATATCCACCAAGAGGTCCCATGATCATCGCACCTAGCATCATTGGAATATCTGTTCCGACAATCACACCCATCGTTGCAATTGCTCCCACAACTGATCCGCGGTCACCAGCAATTACTTTTCCGCCAGTATAGCCGATCAATAAAGGAATCAGATAAGTTAGCATCGGGCTTACCATGGTAGCGAAAGCTTCATTTGGCAAATAACCATCTGGGATAAATAAAGCCGTTAACACACCCCAAGCAATCAGTGCTCCAATGTTTGGCATGACCATGCTTGATAAGGTACTGCCTAATTTTTGTACCCTCGCTTTTAGCGAAATGTTGTTTTTGGGAATCGTCCGTTCCATTTTGTCTCTTCCTCTCTCCTTTTGATACTCTAATTGTATCCGCTTACTAAAAAGAGAAATAGTCGTACTTTGGCACGAAATTTTGTGCCCAAGGTTTGAGGATATCAGCAAAATAAAAAAATTTCGGGATCAGCAAACTTTACTTTTAAATAAACATGTTATTTTAGCTTTTTTATAATATGTAAATAATAACTTTTGTCAGCATTTTATTTGGATATTTTTTGTTTTATTATGATATTAAAATTTATATTGGAGGCCTATCTATGACATTACTGATCAAAAACATGAACATGAAACGTGGTAAAAAACGTGTGATTCGACAATTGGATCTTTTAGTAGAATCAGGAGAAGTAGCTGCTTTGATTGCCCCGAACGGATTTGGCAAAACAACTTTGCTGAATGGCATTGCCCAACTGCTGCCAACAACTTATGATCAATTGTCCCTTCACAACATCTCTCCTACTGCTTATACAGATTATCGCCGGTCTTTCTTTTTTCTAGAATCAACGAATCAGTTATCCGACTATCTAACGGCTGTTGATTATTTGACTTTGATCAAATACTATTGGCAGAGCAAAGTAGAATACCAAACTGTTTTCCAACGATTGAAGATGACTGAGTACCTTACTTTGCCGATTGGAAAAATGTCTCTAGGAATGAAACAACATGTCTTGCTTGCTGCTTACTTGATCAGTGATTCATCTGTCATGTTATTCGATGAACCGTTGAACGGGTTAGACCCAGGAAGTATTGATATCTTGAATAGGCTGATCAGACAATGGCAGAAAGAGGGGAAGACGATTCTTCTTTCTTCCCACGCTATCGCGAATATCCAATCGATTTGTTCTAAAGCATGTTTTCTAAAAAATGGAGAAATCGTCACAGAATCCTCAAATATGGAAGAGATTTTAGCTATTTATCGTAAATTGTATGAGGTGTAACTATGACTTTATTTACATTTGAACGCAATCTCTTACTAAAAAACAAAGTAAACTTTTTATTTCCTCTATTGTTGATCGTGCTCTTTGCATTCCCACTTTTTTTTGATTATGAACTTGCTTATACAGAATTCGATGAACTAAATCATAACTATGAAGAGACGCAAACTTTGATTGAAACGTTGAAAGAAGATGAGAATGAGAAAGAATTTGTGGAAAGTTTAGAGAAAAGCAACAAACTGATCGAAGCAATCTTACATGCAAAAAACACAGGGAACGTCCAGGAAATGGTCGAAGCAACTTATCATTATGAAAAAGATATACTGGATCGACTGATTTCTGGTCAAAGACAAGGAATTCCAATCATTGAACAACAAAAACGTGTCGAGTTGCTCCGTTATATGAAAGAACATCAGATCCAAAGATATTCTATTTTTGACTTGCCAGCGCATCTCCCTTTAGCGAATTACTACGAAAATATTTTTTCAGGAATAATTTCTAGTTTTTTGATTTTATGTATAACCGCCTTGTTTCTTTCCTCGATCATCTCTTATGAAAAAAGAAAGCAGGTAATCTCTCTAGTCAATCTATTACCGGATAGTATGGTAAAGAAACATAGCATCCGTTTCACCGTTTATTATGGTGCAGCTATGCTAAGTCTCGTGATTCCATTTTTGTTCGTCTCTATACTAGTAGTAATCAAAAATGGTTTGGGCGACTTCCGTTATCCTGTAGGAACGATCATTGGTCAGGAGATACGAATCCTTCCGATGTATGCGTATCTTTTCCAGAGTTTTCTGTTCCTGTTGTTGTGGGTACTCTTTTTAAGTACAATCAGTTTTCTTCTATCTGCTTTATTTGAACATTCTCTAGTCAATCTTTTAGGTACACTTCTTTGTCTTTTCTTAGCAGAGTATCGCTTGTTTTCTTCGATTGAATGGATAGAATCAATCAGTCATTACTTGCCAACTTCTTATGTTGATTTTCAAAATGTGATCGTAGGAGGAGATATGTTCTCGCCACTAGCTTCAGAACAGGTTACTTTCATGAATGGTATCTTGACACTTGGTACATGGAGTATCGTTCTATTATTCATAGGTATGGGCGCTATCTATATAAAAAAGAGCTATTAAAACACAAAAATAATAGGAGCGGTGACAAAAATCTTGTCACCGTCTCCTATTTTTCACTTGGTTGAAGTTATTACTTGATGCAAGGCATCTTTTTTACTGAGAACATTGGTTATATATGTCCATGTTCAAAAATCATTTGGACTTCTTCAATGGTTTCCGCATCACTGAGTGCCATTACTTGGTCGATGTCTGAACAAAAAAAGGCTAAATCTTGGAGCACAGCTAACTGATGTTCTCTTTTTAAAGCCACTACAAATAAGAGTGTAGCGATTTTTGGTTCCTCTTTTGTTCCAAAGTCCACACCATCAGGCACTTGGACTAAATAGATCCCTTCTTCTATTACTTCTTCATCTTTGTCAGTCCCATGTGGCAAGGCTACGAAATTCCCGATATAGACACTCGATTTTTCTTGTCTTTCGATCATTGATTGGATATATGCCGCTTTGATTCCCCCTTGTTGGGTCATCCACTGGCCGATCTCGGTCAACGCTTCTTTCCAATTTTGATAGGATTGATCGAGCAATATTTTTTCTGCTGGTAGCTGGATCATCTTTTCACCCTCATTTCTTTATTTCTTCAATCAGGATTTTCGCTAACAATTGATAAACGATTTCTCTATTTCCTGAACGGAAGATCTCGGTGTTCAAATCGTTCATGATGATTGCTCCACTGATCTTTCCTAAAAGAATCCCGTCTTTTTCTTGGATTGGCGAAGGCGCCAGCATAACTAACATACGGGACAAATCGACTGGCTGTCTATCCATCCCGTCAATTGTCAACGGTTGTTTCAAATTGAAAATACAAAAGATCGGTTTAGAAACCAATGAGCTGGATGTATGGAATAACCCCATATTTGTATGAGGAATTCCGATAGGTGCTTGTTCATATCGCTTAAGCAGTCGGCGATGAACCACCTCTTCATCCGTTACTAGTCCTTCAGGAAAATAAGGAAATAAACTGCGAATCGTTTCAGAGACCGTATTAGGATTATCTAGTTCTTGAATAAAGAAACGATCAAGTAATTGATTGATTTGCTCCATGAAATGCATCGTTTCCTCATAAGTATCTTCTAGCATCCACTCGTTATTGCTGTTATACGTATTTTTTTGCCTTTTTTTCTTCTCAATATGCGAAAAAGCTTCTTTTAGCTGCTTGACTTCCTCTTCTAGCAGTAGCGGGGAGACTAAAATATATGTTCCATCATATCCTGGTAGAATAGATGTAGAAATAACAATATCATATTCTTCTTGTAAATCAATTTTTTTCAAATCAGCGATCCGATAGAAATGAATCTGTTGAATGAAAGGAAAATACCGTTTCAAACGCAGTTCCAACATGCTAGTAGAAGCTAAGCCGCTTGGTGAAAATCCTGCAATACTGATATTGCTTTCTTTCGGACTTTTTTCCAATGAATTTGCAAAATGAAGGACCATATATGCGATCTCTTCTTCTGATAATTTCTTTTCTTGAAAAATCCGCTCTACTGCTTGGCGGATTGCATTGGCAATTTCTTCATATTGAACCATGATTTTTTCTAAAATCGGATTAGTCAGTGTCTCTTCTTGTAAAACGGCTCTTGAAAACACACCAGACAAATGGGTCAAAAGCATTTTGTACAAGGTTTCATCTTCATAAAAATGGACATTCGTCTCTTCACTTACTTCTTGAATCAGTTGTTTTACTAAATAAGCAAGCTGTGTATCGAACGTTTCTTCAAAGAAATTCTGATCAAATGAGTTCGTGAAGTCATTTAATAATCCTGCAAAAAAGACGATCTCATTTACTGGGTAAAGTTGTTTTGTCTCAGAAGCAATCCGTGAGAATAATCGTTTAGCGGTCTGAAGCAATTCTTTGTTTGCCAGACCATTATACGTCTCATTTGTCAGTAAATGATTTTTCGTTACACGATCCATCGTCAATGTCAGCATCAAAACCAAATGTTCAAGTTTTCTATCACTTAGATTGGTCTTTTTTTGGATCAATTCTTCCCCGACTACTTGGCGTGCAAGAGACAGATGTTGCGGATCAACGAATCGAAAAAAGTAATTCAGCGATGAATCAAAAGAAATACTATGAAAAAGTTCATATTCATTGATTTCTAATTCTAATACATTCGCTGTTAGAAGCCAACGGTATTTTTCCGGTCCTACGATCTCATATCCTTGGTTCCGAATGATTTCCAAAGGCAGTTGGCGGGTACTTTCTTCCAACTGTTTGATATCTGCATAAAAAGTAGTATTACTGATGCGGTATAATTCCATAAAATGGGCAAGACTCAACGGTTCTGTCGTTAGTAACAGCTCGGCTAAAATTGCGTGCTGTCGTTTAGCAGTAGGCAAATCCTCGCTTTTCCCATCTGTATTTTCTTTTAATTGCTCCATTACTTCTTCCGATGCCTCAATGACAAACGAACCTCTTGCTACTTTTTTCAAAGAAGCATTTACCGATTTCAATGAGACTTCAAGATTATCTAATTCGCGGTAAACGGTCCGCTTGCTGACTTTCAATAAATTCATCATTTTTTGGATAGTCACAGGTGAGGGACTGCTGAGAAATTCTGCTAATAATTGTTTTTCTCTGGGCGATAAGTACATCTTATTTTTCTCCCTTCACGAGTTTTTCGTATTCATTCGTAGCTACCCAATGTTCCACTAGGACTAGCTGAGGGATCGTTTCTTTTAGCTGTTCATTTACAGCTAGTTCTCTTTGCGCGATATAAATCGTTTCTTCTTGGATTTTGAGCTGTTCGATTGGTTCCTTTAAGATAACAAACTGTTTTTTCTCTTTTTTTGCTAATTGACTTAAAATCGCCATGCCCATGGTTTGTGAACCACGTCTATTATTTTTATACAAAAACACAACGTTGACGGGCGATTTTTTCTGTTCTACTACTTCTACTCCCTCTTTTTTTTCTTTCCAATTTGGTTCGTGGATCGCTTCTTTTATTCGTGACAGCAAGATATCTGTTTCCAAAAAGTGATCCAGTACGAAAATTTGACTTTGAGGTACTTTTTCTCTTGCAAGATCCGCTAATTCATGTTGGACGATAACAAGCTGATTTACTTGATTGTTCAATTCATAGACAGAGCTGTATCCAACAGCGAGATCAATTTTTTCCGCTGCTAATTTTTTCTTCAGCAAGGCGGCTCCCATAGCGCTTGATCCCATGCCTGAGTCACACGCAAAAACGACAGAATGAATGGTAGATAGTTCCAAGATTTCTCCCCTTTCTTTGACCGTGTTGTCTCCTTTTTCTTTTTTCGGTAATTTCAATAGCAGCGTTGCACAAATGAAGGTTACAAATGTACTGATTGCTATCCCTATACTTACCCCAGCTAGTTGCGGATAAGGCGTATTGGCAAAAATCACGAGTAGTGACCCGGGCGATACAGGAGTAGCTAATCCCGCATCTAACCATTGGAATATCAACGTGCCGCTTGCTCCACCAACCATTACAGCTAAAAACAGAGATGGACGCAACAAGACAAACGGAAAATAAATTTCGTGAATCCCACCAATCGCATGGATCATCAACGCTCCACTTGCGTTTACTTTTTCCTGTTTTTTTGCAAAACAAAGGATAGCAAGTAAGATCCCTAAACCAGGTCCCGGATTTGCCTCCATCAAAAACAGGTAAGAGTGTCCGACTGCTTGTGAGAATTCGATTCCTAAAGGTGTCAACACACCATGGTTGATTGCATTATTAAAAAATAATACTTTTAGAGGTTCTAGGATCAAACTGACAAGCGGCAACAGATTCATTTTGACTAGCCAAGACACGACGGAGACAAGCAACAGGTGGAAACTATTTAAAGCTGGCTCAATAAAAACGATTCCAATTATACAAATAATACTACCAATCAGCCCTACTAGTAAGTTGCTGACAAGCATTTCATACCCAGCTTTGAATTTCTCATGAAATCTAGAAACAAATTGTTCATACAAGATGCCGGCAAGCGGCCCTATAATCATCGCTCCTACGATTTGCGGGGCATCGGAACGAGCAATCAACCCTAAAGAAGCGATTGCGCCCGCGACTGCCCCTTTTTGTCCCCCTACCGATTTTCCGCCTGAATAGCTGATCAAGATTGGTAAAAGCAGTTGAATCATCCAGTGGCATACCTCTTCCAACGTGGCGTGCAAATCGCCAGACACACCTTTTATTACTAATGATAAGATTCCCCAAGCAATAAACAGACTTAGGTTGGGCATGATCATCTCATTCAAGTGGTGTCCGGCTTTTCTCAGTTGTTTCGTAAACACTCGACTGCTGCCGTTTGCTTTCCATTTGTATTCCATCTTTTTCACCATACTTCTATTTATTGATAGACGGATTTTATGTAGAAAAAGCAGCAAACGAAAACCGTCTGCCGCTTTCAGCTATCTGGGAACTATTTGCCTGGTTCAGACGCAATGATTGCTAGTTCACCTTGGACCGTCCACTCAGAAACGCCACTTGGAATGATACAGCTTGTTCCTTTTTCTAATGGATATGTTTTTCCGTCAACAACAAGGTCTCCTGCTCCTTCAATCACTGTCATCAACGTATAAGGGGCTTGTTTTTTGAAAGATGTGATTCCTTTAATATCCCACTCATATACATTGAAAAACTCAGTTTCTAAATAAGTGACGATCGATGAATTCCCTTTTCGGACTTCTTTGATTTGTAATTCTGGTGTTTTGGCAGGGACAGTTGTTACATCAATCGATTGTTGGATATGCAGCTCTCTTGTTTGTCCTTGCGCATCTTTTCTGTCATAGTCATACACGCGATAAGTCGTATCGGAGCTTTGTTGTGTTTCTAAAATCATGATCCCTTTACCAATAGCATGGATCGTTCCGCTTGGTACATAAAAGAAATCACCTTTTTTAACTGGTACTTTCTTCAAAAGGTCATCCCAGCGCCCCTCTTTGATCATCTCAGCTAGTTCTTCTCTTGTCTTTGCATGATGACCGTAGATAATTTCTGCACCAGGTTCAGCATCGATGATATACCAGCATTCAGTTTTTCCTAATTCACCTTCATGTTTCATCCCATAGGCATCATCTGGATGTACTTGTACAGATAGATCATCTTCTGCATCTAAGATCTTGATCAACAATGGAAACACTGGTTCTGAAGGATGGCCAAACAATTCCTTGTGTTCTGACCATAGTTCATCTAATCTTTTCCCTTTGAATTCGCCATTTTCTACTACACTGACACCATGAGGATGCGCACTGATCGCCCAATCTTCTCCGATTTTATCGTTAGGGATATCAAAACCGAAGACTGAACGTAAGCGGCTTCCTCCCCAAATTTTTTCTTGAAAAACTGGTTTTAAAAACATAGGTTCTTGCATAATTCAAACTCCTCTCATTTTTCATAGCTATTATAGCATTATTTCTGTAATACCGCTTTCTCTTTCAAAAAATTTTCAACAATTTCATCTCGACATATGAGATACTCCGCACGATGATCGACAGGATGTACGCGATTAGACAAAAATATCAACGCTTCTTGTGTTTTTATATCAATCAAGAAAAACGTACCTGTATAACCAGTATGAAAAAGAATCGCATGACCGTCTCCTACATCTTTTTTTAAATCCCACCCTAGAGAACGATAGCCATTTCTTTCTGGAGTTTGATCTTGTAGCAAAGAATCAATCGTTTCTTCTTCTAAAAACCGACCATTACTGATTTTTCCCTTGTTCAAATACATTTGGACAAAAGTAATGCTGTCGTTCAAATCGATAAAGAGCCCAGCATTTCCTGCATGTTCAGCTAAAACTCTTGCTTTCGGATCATGAGTTTGTCCACGCAAAACCTCACCCGAAGGCAGTTGTTCTGTGGGAACGATTTTTTTGGAAGGAAAAGGAAGAAATAAGCTGTTCATCATTTCTAATGGTTCCAATACTTGTTCTTGAAAGACTTCCACTGCAGTTTCTTGGTAAATTTTTTCCAGCATCAATCCAAGAAGAATCGTTCCGGCATCTGTATATTTTACTTCTTTTCCTAGTTGCTCACCTGGTTCTAGCTTCAAATAAGCGGCAATCAATTCTTCCTGAGATAGCTCATCTCTGTTTGGTATCCATGTTTTGATATCAGAAGTATGTGTCAGTAAATGACGCAAAGTGATTGTCTGATTTTCGAATTCAGAAAGATATTTATGCAGTGGTTGATCGAGTTCTATTTTTCCATCTTCTAATAGACGCAAAACTAATGAAGTGGTTGCAACGACTTTCGTCAGTGATGCTGCATCAAACAACAGATCTTCTGTCATCGGCTGTTTTTCAGGAACGACTTGGGCAAAGCCAGCTGTAAATGATTCTACTTGATTTTCTTTGATGAAGGCGGCTGCTACACCTGGATAAAATCCTTCTTCCATTTTTTTCAAAATAAGCTGTTTCGTTTGTGGGTACATCTTCTTCTCCTGCTTTTCTGTCAAATTCTTACAGTCCAAGCTTAAAGCTTAATCTATGAGGAATCAACCTTTTTACACAAAAAAAACTGCGCGGAAAACCACGCAGTTTCATTCGGTATACCGTTTGCTCTTTCTATCTCTAGAACAAGTAATAGTATGACCGTTCATAAAATGACGAGACATGCGACAATCGTTAAGAAAGAAAAAGTTAAGCGTCGCATCGAATGTCAGTTTTATTCTTTTCTTTTGGCTCACTGACGAACCACCATTCGATTCCTATGGCATCATAGATTGTGAGTACTGTATGCTTTTTGTCCAAGAAGAAATTGACTGATAATTGCTGCAAGTGAGCAATCAGTCCTTCCATGCTTTCAGTATCAATCATGAATTTCAGAAAATCAAGGCCAATCACTTCATCTGTAGGCAAATCGATGGCACCACCACTTGCTTCTGTCAATCCAACATGGAAGTCTCCTTCATTCAATACATGGATGCCCTCTTCTTCATTATGTATCTTCAAACCAAGGACACGATTAAGAAATTGGCGTTCTTTTGCTAAATCAGTAACATTTAAATGGATTTTCTCAAAAAAAGATCCTGCTGATAGTTTACTGAATTTTTCTTCAGATTTTCTTAACAACGCTTCTTGATCCATCGTCTCTGGAACTTCTCTTTGGTCACTCTTATTCTCTTCATGGTAAATTTCTAATTCATTCTCTTCTGGGTCTACGAGTAAAATCCCCATACGACCATGATCTTCTAAAGCTTCTTTGATTGGATAATTCATTTTACGAATACGGCAAAGAATATCTGCCATTTCTTCTGTGCTAGGGATAATCAATGAGAAACGGTTCAGCTTTTTGATCTCCCCCATGTGATCATTCGCTCTAGGACTTTCTTCCAGCAGCAACATTTCACTTCCAGCTTCTTCTGTTCCTAAAATGGCTAATTCGTTTTCTTCTCTTTTCAAATCAAAGCCAACAACGTTCTTGTAAAAATCAATCATTTTATCTCGGTCTTTCACCCGAATGGCTACACTTTTTAAATAGGTGGCAGCCCCCAATTGAAAATCTCTCATATTTCTTGCTCCCCTCTACGTCAAGCTTTATTTTAACGATGGATTCTTCTTCTTTCAAGCAATAACTTTGATTTTGTTAAAAAAAGTGTGAGAAACTTCGCATTTTACTTGTTTTTTATAAATAAATGAGTAAAAAACCACATGAAACTCATTTTCTTGAAATGTGCTTCATGCGGTAAAGAAAAATAATAAATTTGTACGTTTCTATGAAGCTTCTTCTTCAGAAAACTGACTGTTATAAAGATCTGCATAGAATCCGTCTTTTTCCATCAATGTATCGTGGTTTCCAGTTTCTACGATCGAACCATGATTCATCACAATAATGTTGTCTGCATCGCGTATTGTAGACAAGCGGTGAGCGACAACAAAACTTGTTCGGTTTTCCAATAGGCGATTCATCGCTTTTTGAATCAGTATTTCTGTTCGTGTATCTACACTAGATGTTGCTTCATCAAGGATCAGGACATCCGGATTTGCTAAGAATGCCCGCGCAATAGTGATCAGCTGACGTTGCCCTTGCGAAATATTGCTTGCATCCTCGTTTAATACAGTGTTATATCCTTCTGGCAATTTACGAACAAAATCATCTACGTGAGCGGCTTTAGCAGCTTCAATGACTTGTTCATCTGTTGCATCGTCGTTCCCATATTTGATATTGTCATAGATACTTCCTGTAAACAGCCAAGTATCTTGCAGTACCATTGAAAACTGTGCGCGCAATTCATCACGTGAAAGGTCACGGGTATCTACACCATCGTAACGAATACTGCCTCCAGAAACATCGTAAAACCGTTCAAGAAGGTTGATCAGTGTCGTCTTTCCTGCACCGGTTGGCCCTACAATAGCGACCATCTCACCAGGTTTGACATCCAAGTTGAAATCAGTCATTAGCAAGTTATCTGGTGTGTAGCCGAATTGAACATTTTCAAAACGAACTTTGTATGGTGTATCTTTTTCTTCTGGAAGGCCAGATTTTTCATTGGACATCTCTTCTTCATCCAACACTTCAAATACCCGTTCGGCTGAAGCAACTGTTGATTGGATAGTGTTCATCAAACTTGCAAGTTGAGTGATTGGTTGAGAGAACTGTGTCGTATATTGTAAGAATGCTTGAACATCCCCTAATGTCATGTTCCCATTTGCAACTTTTACTCCGCCTAGTACAGCGACGAACACATAGCCTAGATTTTTAACGAAATTCATCAACGGCATGATGATTGCCGAAATAAATTGAGCTTTCCAACCAGCGGCATACAGATTCTGATTTTCTTTTTCAAATACTTCCTGATCTTTTTCAGTATGATTGAATGTTTTAACAATCGTATGACCACCATATGTTTCTTCTACTTGGTTATTCAATAAACCTAAACTTTTTTGCTGATCTGCGAAAAACACTTGTGATTTTGGCGCAACGACCATAACGATGATCAAGCTTAAAGGAATCATCAATAACGCGACTAACGTTAATTGCCAGCTGATTGAAAGCATCATCACGATGACCCCGATCAATGTGACTGCACTAGTTACAAATTGAGTCAAATTTTGTTGCAGCGTGCTTGCGATGTTATCCATATCATTGATTGCTCGAGACATGATATCGCCATTTGTATGTGTATCATAATAGGAAATCGGTACACGATTCATTTTGGCTTCCAAGTCATGACGCAACTCATAAACTGTCCGCTGTGAAACACGTGTCATAATAAACTGCTGTAAAAAGTTGAATACAGCTGAGATCAAATACATCACGATTACTGTTGCAATGATTTGCGCAATTTTATCAAAATCTATCGGAAATTTTGTTACTTGTTGCCCTTGTTGCATCTGTTGCGCGCCAGCCATTACACCTTTGAATATTTCTGTAGTTGCTTTCCCCAAAACTTTTGGTGTTTGGATTTGGAAAATCACGGCTGCTATTGCTAGTACAAATACAGCGATGATTGCAACCATACGTTTAGACATATAGCCAAACAATCGGCGTACTGTTCCCCAGAAATTTTTAGGCTTTTCCCCTTTTACACCGAGATTCCTGCCAGGTCCGCCGTGTCCTGGACCGCCTGCTGGTCCGTGAGAGGGACGTGTGTTTGTTTTACTCATGCTAAGTCCTCCTCTCTTAGTTGTGAATGAACGATTTCTTGATAAGTTTCATTTGTTGCCAATAGTTCTTCATGTGTTCCTTTGCCAACTAGTTTTCCTTCATCTAGTACAAGGATCATATCTGCATCCATTACTGTACTTACTCGTTGAGCAACTAAAACCGTGATACTTTCTTTCATATTCGTTTTCAACGCTTGGCGAAGATTGGCATCCGTTTTGAAATCCAATGCTGAGAAGGAATCATCAAACACATAAATGTCTGCTGTTTTGACTAATGCCCGTGCAATTGCTAGACGCTGTCTTTGTCCGCCGGAGAAGTTTCCTCCTCCTTGTTCCACATGGCTGTCTAAGCCATCTTCCATCTCTGAAACAAAATCTTTAGCTTGTGCGATTTCTAATGCTTCCCAAATCATTTCATCTGTTGCATCCGGCTTACCATACTGCATATTGTCTCGGATCGTTCCAGAGAAAAGAACTGCTTTTTGAGGAACAAAGCCCATTAGCTCCCGCAAATTATATTGAGTCATTTCACTGACGTCCGTTCCGTTTATTTGGATCGAACCAGATTCGATGTCATATAATCGGGGGATCAAATTGACTAAGGTCGTTTTACCTGAACCAGTTCCTCCTATGATTGCGACAATCTCGCCCGACTTAGCTTGAAAATCAATATCTTCCAATGCAAGTTTTTCTGCTCCATGATATCGATAATTGACATGATTGAAGGCCAATGTTGCTTCTTTTCCAGCAAAAGAAACGGTTTTAGGATTTTCAGGGTCATGGATACCGATTTTTTCATCCAACACCTCATTGATACGGTCAGCTGAAGCTTGTGCACGAGGTACCATGATGAAAATAGCGGAAAGCATCATAAAGCTGATCAAGATCTGCATCGCATAAGTCATAAATGCAATCAGATTACCGACTTCTAAGGTCATATCTGCTATGTAGTGTCCACCAAACCAAGTGATTGCTACGTTTGTACCGCTCATGATCAATGTCATCATCGGCATCATCAATGCGACGATCGTATTCACTTTGATTGCCGTATTTGTATAGTCTTTATTCACTAAATCAAAACGATTTTCTTCAAAGCGCGTCTTATCGAATGCGCGGATGACTCTGACACCTGTCAACCCTTCTCGAAATACCAGGTTCAAACGGTCAGTTTTCTTTTGCATGCTTTTGAATAATGGAACAGCAAAATACATGATTCCGCCAATCAAAATAATCATTACTGGGATGACGACTAAGAAGATTTTTGTCAACTGATGATCTTTTTGATAAGCAAGTATACTCGCGCCAATCAACGTGATTGGTGCATTGATCATCATACGTAAAAACATTTGTGTGACCATTTGGATTTGAGTCACATCATTGGTTGTTCTTGTGATCAAAGAGGCCGTTCCGTATTTGTCAAACGCATCTTTTGTCAGGCTCTCTGATTTTTTATAGACATCCGTACGCAATTGCTTACCCAGTTTCTGTGATTCTCGAGTAGCAAAAAATGTATTTGCAATAGCGGCTAAGATACTGATCAAAGAAAAACCGATCATCACAAAACCTGTATGCCAAATATAATCGACATCTCCTTGCGCTACCCCTTTATCAATGATATTGGAGGTAAGTGTCGGCAAATATAAATCTGCCAGTACTTGGATCACCATGAAAACTGCAGCTGCAATTGCTGAAGTCAAGGAGATCCGTTTTACGATTTTTAGCATCTAGTTCCCTTCTTTCTATTTATATACTCCGTTTTTCAGCCAAGAAAGTTTCAAATTGAATTCACTGATTGCTTGCTCTGCTGAGTAATCTTCGGATGTTGAAAATAAGCGATACGAATGCGCAATTGTTGTAAATACAGTATTCATGACTAATTGGATCAGTAACTCCAATTCATGATCATTTTTTACTTTCAACTTCGTCCGATCAATCAATTCAAGCAACTCTTTTGCATCTTGTTTGTGTTCTTTATGTGGATCATGAGGCGTTTTTTGGCGACTCGTATGAGGAGCGACTTTTCTTGAGGCACGGTAATCCATGTTCATAAACAAGTTACGATAAAAAGAAGCATTCTCACCTTCCAAAATCTCATAAATCATTTTAGAAAAATAGGATTCGAATCCTTTGAATAGATCACCATCGGATTCTTTTATTAGTTGCAACATATCTTTAGAGCTGTCACGTCTCATTGTCTCAAAGTAATAAAAATAAAGATCCTCTTTATCTTCAAAATACTGATAGAAACTGCCTCTAGGGATATCCGCTAATTTGACGATATTAGCAATCGAGGCTTCTTTCAAAGGTACTCTAGAAAACTCGATTCTCGCCGCTTCAATTAACCTTTTTTGTTTTTCTTTCGGCAAATGGAAAAATGTCTGTGTCGGCATATGGTTCCTCCTTTCTTCTAAGATGACACATTGTCATATGACGCTATGTCATTATAACACCTCCCACCTGTTTTGCAAGACATTTGCATAGTTTTTTTCATTATTATCCGATACATAAAAAAAATGATAAGAGGAATCCTTCCATTTGAATTAATGAGAGCTGCCCATTAAAATAGCCACATACTAAACAAAGGATGAGATAAATGGCCCAATCAATTAGTGTCCAAGACTTCAATAAATTGCCTCTCGATGCTGACAGCATCGTTTTAGATACAAGAAATACTTTAGATTACACAAAAAAACACTTAAGCCACTCGCTTTCTATCCCCGCTGCTATCTTGCCAAGACAATTAAAAAATCTAGATCCAAAAAAACTTTATTATATTCTAAGCTACACAGGCAGATGATCAGAAGCATTAGCCGATCAACTTACTGCTAGCGGATTTCGTGCTGTTTATATCATTGGTGGGATGGAAGCTCTTCAGTCAAGCGTTGCTTGAACATTGCTTGTTAGATTCAAAGGGGGCTGTGACAAAAATCGTGTCACAGCTTCTTTTATATCCTGTCTTTTTTTAGTTATTTATTTTTCAACCTTATCAATATGACTTGATAGCCTTTTCTTTTTCGAGTAAACTGATTTTGTTAGTCATAGTTATAACAATCATAGCAAAAAAAGGAGAAGGTAAGCATATGGCATCTGTTTTAGTAGTCAAAGGTCATCCCCTAACTGCAGAAGAATCACGTACAGTTAAGGCATTGACGTCTTTTTTAACAAGTTATAAAGAAAATCATCCAGATGATGAAGTGACTGTTTTGGAACTTTATCGCGATGATATTCCAGAAATCGATGAAGAATTATTATCAGGTTGGGAGGCATTACGTGCTGGTGCAGAATTCACTTCCTTATCAGAAAGTCAACAACAAAAAATCGCTCGTTTCAATGAATTGACTGAGCAGTTCCTTGCTGCTGATAAAATCGTTATCGCAAACGCCTTATGGAATCTAAATATCCCAACAAAATTAAAAGCTTGGTTCGATACTGTCAATGTAGCTGGAAAAACGTTCCGCTATACAGAAAACGGGCCAGAAGGATTAGTGACAGGTAAAAAAGCACTGCACATCCAATCTAATGGCGGTGTATACAACGGACAAGACTTTGCCTCTCAATATGTAAAAGGTATTTTGAACTTTGTAGGCATCGATCAAGTAGAACAGCTATTCATCGAAGGAATCGATTATGACCCTGACCGTGCAGATGAGTTGATGCAAAATGCATTAGATAAAGCTACTGCTTTAGGTAAATCATTTTAAAATTGAGGTAAATGTATATAAAAGAGACAGAGGGAAAAATCTTCAAAGTAACATTTGTGCTTTGGATATTTTCCTCTGTCTCTTTTTGTTATTCTTTCTGCTTTTTCAACGGATTTTCTTCATAAAGAGAAGAAATCGTTGTATACCATTCAAAAACATGAGTGATCACTACTTTAGCTGCTGCATAAACAGGAATCCCCAAGATCACACCAACGATCCCGAACAATTTCCCTGACGTCAGCAGCACTAATAAGATCGTTACTGGATGAATTGCTAACTGATTTCCCAATACTAACGGAGAGATCAAGCGTCCTTCTATTGTCTGTTCTACTGCAAAAACGATCAGTACCTTGATGATCATGAATGGACCTGCCACAATAGCTAAAAAGATGGCTGGAATCATTGCTAAAAATGAGCCTAAGTATGGGATCAGATTCAAGAACCCTGCAATGATTCCCAACGTGACAGCATATTCTAAACCAATGATTGCAAAACCAATCATAAACATGATTGCCACAGCAAAAGCCACAGTTAATTGCCCTCTTATATATGAGGAAACTTGACTATTCATTTCACTCAGCACATTCAACGTCGGTTTTTGCATGCGTGTTGGTAAAAACTTGACGAAATAAGGGGCTAATCGCTTACCATCTTTCAATAAATAAAATAAGATAAACGGCATCGTCAGCAAAGCTACTAAAATAGTCGCTACCGCACCAACAAAACTCCCAAGACTCTGAACTGTACTCTTAGATATGTCTTGGATCATATCACCTGCTGAATTCATGAACTTATCACCTGCTGTTTCCAACTGTTCTCGAAATTGGTTGAACAGCGGGTCTCTCAAGATCTCGGTCAATTTATTATCGATCGTATCAACGTATTGAGGAAAGTTACTGATAAAGCTGACTGTTTGTTCCTGGATCTTAGGTATGATCACTACGCTTCCCCATACGATTAATGCAACGACCAAAACAAACAGCCCAATGATACTATAGAGCCTTGGTACTTTTCGCTTCTCAAAGTAATCAACTACTGGATTCATCAAGTAATACAAGATGCCTGCTAGAATGATAGGTAGTCCTACGATTGCTAAAAATTGCCAGATCGGTGCAAACAAATAAGAAACTTTTGTAAATAAAAAGACGATCAGCAATATTAACAATACAACAAGTAAAGCTGTGACCACTTGATTATTTAAAAACCAGCGCCAAAACCAAGACACCGGTCTGTTCTTCTTATTTTTCCCTTCCATAAGTCCTCCCGTTAGTTATAAATAATTTGGCTTCCCAAACCAATAGCAGGCAGTTCATGCGGATGGAGATAGATTCCGTTTGCAATTTGTCCTTCTTCTGGACAGGTATCAAAAATCAATGATACGTGAGCTACCGTCTCTAAATTTCCATTGGCCATCGGACCGACATAATCGATCGTATACGACTGATCATCAAAAGTAATCGTTCCGCCTGCTTTCAAAGAAAAAGGTTCATCTTTCGACACCTCTTGAATCACCGAATATTTTCGCAAGGCAGCTGTTGCTGTTTTATCGAACAAAATCAGCATCGGTTCTTCCTTGTTTATTGCTTCTGTTCCAATTTCTGTAATCGTTGCCTGAATCATCGCACTCTCTCCTTTACTTGCTTTCAAAAACAGTATAACACATTCTCATTCTTTAGACGTGGGGAATAATTATGTGATAGAATAAAAACGAAAACTATTTCATTACCATTAGGAGGAATCAGCTCATATGATCGAAAAGATAATTTTAGGAACCTATACGCGTCGCGAAAGCAAAGGAATCTATACGATCGATCTTGATACAGAAAAAGAAGAATTATCCAGTCTTTCATTGGCTGTTGAAGAGAACAGCCCTACCTACCTAGCAAAAAGCAAAGCTGGCAATCTTTACACGGTTACCAGTGTAGACGGATTAGGTGGTGCCGGTGCGTACGATAAGGATTTTCATTTTTTGAATGCGGTAACAGAGTCTGGGGCTCCTTTATGTTATGTAGCGGTTGATGAAACACGGCAATTGCTCTATGGGGCCAACTACCATAAAGGCGAAGTAAATGTCTATCACATATTAGGAGATGGCGAGCTGAAAGCAGCGGATTCAGTATTCCATCAAGAAGCGACAGGCCCTCATAAAAACCAAGATCATGCGCATGTCCATTATACGGATCTGACTCCTGACCAACGATTAGTCGTATGTGATCTTGGTACAGATCGTGTGTATACTTATGATGTGTCCGAAAACGGCAAATTGAATCTTGTAACTACCTTCACTGCAGAGCCAGGAACAGGCCCTCGCCATCTCGTCTTTCATCCGAATGGACAATTCGCCTATTTATTTGGTGAATTAGACAGCACAGTCCGAGTGCTTTCTTATGATAAAGAAACAGGTGATTTTGAAGAATTACAGAAAATATCGACCTTGCCAGAAGAATTCGACGGTGAAAATGGAGGGGCTGCTATTCGCATTTCCAATGATGGCAAGTTCCTTTACGCTTCTAATCGGGGACACAACTCGATTGCCGTATTCGCAGTTTCCGAAGATGGTTCTCACATCCAAAATAAACAAATCATCTCAACAGAAGGCGATTTTCCTCGCGATTTCGCACTAGATCCAAGCAATGATTTTGTCGTATGTGCTAATCAGAATACCGATAATCTGACATTATACCGCCGTCATCCTGAAACAGGATTACTGGAATTATTGCAAAAAGATGTCTATGCACCAGAATGTGTCTGTGTTTATTTTGATCGTTAGCAAGAAAAGGAGAATAAAATGAATCAGCAAGACGTATTAGACAGGCTGCGGGAAGAACTGAATATTCCTTTCTTTGATGGAAAAATCGAAGATAAAGAGTATAGCGAAGAGGAATATCAGAAACTCAAAGCCGATTTACAGAACTACTTTGAACAATATGTACGGAATGTAGAAAACTAATCAACCTTCCATACTATCTGAAAAGGACATCAGCGCAAGACTTTTTCATCTGTTCTGATGTCCTTTTCTATAAATAAAAAAACCGCCGAGTTGGTTAGACTCTGCGGAAAAGGAGTATTTACTCAATTTTGAGTAAGTACAAGGTTGTTGGTTATAGGTATGTTCTTATCATAAAGGATTTTGTTCACTCTATCATAAAGACAATATTACATTTATATTAGATAACTCTAGTTTTTATTATCATCAAATTTTTCTTTTATTTTTTCAATAACAAATTAGTCATTTTTTGGATGGCAGCTGTCAATTGGTCAGTCGCTTGGTCTTGTTTTGCTTCAGATGTATTGAATAAATCTTTATCTACTCCTGACTCAAGATCAATACTTTGAATCATTTCTTCACAGCCTGCTACATATGAAAGATAAGCTTTTTCAAAATTTTTATGAATGCCCATTGCTTTTGCTGGTGGGCGCAATGTACTGACTTTCTTAAGCATTGCCCGATATTTTTTTGTTCCTTCTTCAAATAACTGGACGGTCTCTTCAAGGATCGATCTGTCCAGTTCACTTGTTTTTCCTTCATCGATTGCGTTTCTGATCACTTCATATTTCGGATGCATTCCTTCTCCGATTGCTTCGGTTTCCTTGACGATTTGATCGATGGACTGCACATAATAGCCAATATTCGGTAACATGTTTGTTTTCCTACTTTCTCCATTATTGTTATTATTTATTCTACTTGTTTTTATCCTCAAATGACAAGTACTTGAAAAAATTTAATGGTTTCTATACAGCTCGCCATTTTTATTCGTGCTCAAAGAAACCATCTGCTAAACTATATTGTTTCCCTGCGACAATGTCATATTGAATCAATTGATATTCGTCGTAAATCTCTTGTTGCGAGCGATTGAATTGCGCTTCTTTATACCACTGTCCGTTTTGATAGTACAGTTCTCGTTCAAACGCCGGAAGTTCTTGTTCTAATGATAAAAGCAGCTGATAAAAACCATTCGTTGTCTGATTCGTCTGTTCCATTAGATTCGCTGCAAAATAAAAAGGACTGGTGATTGCATCTTGAGTCGTTTGCTTTTCTAATTTCCCTTTACTGTCGAACATCAAGAATTGTGTTTCATGTAATGTTTGTTTATCATTTTTGGCTTGGATGGTATCTGAATAGATTCCTGGCAGATGATCCCCCCAAAAAACAACTAGAGTCCTTCTAGAAAGATTCTTCAATTCTTCCGTGAACTGCTTCAGTGCCGCGCTGCTATAGGAAATATCTTGCAGATAATTCTCTAAGTCAAGCGTCCCACTTCCATCTGAAATTTCTGCAGAATAGCCCAGTCTATCATACTTTCCATTGTAAGGCATATGTGTCTGCATCGTGACTAAATGAATGAACTGAGGTGCTTTTTCTTCCTTGAGAAGTGTCATTACTTCTTTGTAAGCTGACTCATCAGAAATATATGGATTATTCTCTATCGTATCCGTATAGGTCATCGTACGCTCGCTGATGAACTGGTCAAATCCTAATGTCTGATAAACATCCTCTCTTTTATACATCGAAGTATTGTATGGATGGATCGCTGTCGTCTGGTATGATTGTGCGTTTAACGCTGAAACGATAGAAGGAAGCTGATCCATTTTTGGTACAAGCATCGTGTAAGGGGTGGTGAGTTGCGCATTAAATAACGCCATAGAAAAACCAGTCAATGCTTCGAATTCGATATTTGCTGTTCCACCGCCATAGTTTTGAGAAAGCATATTGCCACTATATGTTTGATCAGCTACTTCATAATAATCTGCCAATGGCTCACCAGATACTTCTACGCCGTTTAATCGACTAGGATCTGAGAAACTTTCACTCATCACGAACACGATGTTCGGCGACTCTTCCTCTACAGCTTTATTTTTTTCATCTGCTAGCTTCTGGTATTTTTCAGTGATTTCTTTGATCTTTGCTTTCGAATATCCTTCAGGTTCATCCATTGGTTCTACCTTCAGATTGTACAAAAACCCACCGATAAAACCAGTGTTATAGTAGTTCATTTTCTGACTGTAAGGTATCCATAGTGCCGTTTTATTATATGCTTTTCGCAACAAATTATCGGGATTGTTGAAATTACTGATATATCCTAGTAGTCCAATTGCCACAAGCAGTGTCGTTAATCGGATCAATTGGAATCGCCTTCCTTTTTTCAGGCTTCGAAACATGTACCAGCAAAACAATCCTAGCACTGTTCCTGCGGCAGCTAAGATCACTGTAAACAGCATAGTGCCGGTCATATCTTTCAGCAATCCGATTTCAGTGATCATCTTCAAATCGTCTGGATAAATCGGTTCTTGCCGATAACTCATTTTCATATAATTTGCAAAACCTAACACACCGATGGTTACGACATACGTAAGGGAACCTAAAGGGACAGATCCTGCTAGTGCAATCAGAAAAATAAGAATGATCAGCAAGACGAGACAGGCTAAGAAGAATTTTTCCGTATGCCAAGAAAAAGCAAATTTCAACGCAAGGTCTACGGATAGATCATTTTGACACCATTGCAAAAACAAATTACTAAAAACAACAAGAAAAAAGATACTGATGATCGTTGCTGTTCCTTTTAAAATCTTTTTCTGTTTGGTTGAAAGTCTGCTTATATATCTTTTCAAATGCTTGCTCCTTCATTTCTATCAACAAAAGAATGTTGTTTCTCTTATTTTAGTTGTACGAAATTCGAAAGTAAAGAACGGAAAGAAGAATTAATGAAATCCAAATATTCTCTTGCTTTATGACCTTTCTGGTTTCTTTAATAAGCGGACTTTTCGTACTCCAGAAATTTTTTCTAGCTGTTGTTTCACTTGATTGAGCTGTTCAAAATCAGTACTGTCTATGTCAATCAATATGTAGACATGCTCATTCTTATGGTTACGCGATATATCTGCGATCGCTAGCTCGTTCTCATTCAGCAGAGAAAATATCTCTGCTAATATATTGGTTTTCTTTTGATAAAATATAGTGAATCGAAACGGCGCTTGGAAAAACATTCGTGCGGATGGATAATTGACCGCTTCTCTAACCGTACCGAACAAAAGATAATCTTTTAAGGCTTCAACTGCCAAACGTCCGCTGTCTGCCAAAGCTTCCTGAGTCGATCCCCCTAGATGAGGCAACATAAGTATACGGTCATTTTCTAAGAACTCTTCTTCTGGGAAATCAGTCACGTATTTGGCCAGATGTTGTTTTTCCAATGCTTGCATAACAGCATATTTATCAACGATTTCACTTCTTCCTACATTGATAAGTACAGCATCTTTTTTCATTTTTTCTATATTCACCTGATCGATCAATCCTTTTGTATCTTCTGTCAATGGCAGCATGACTACGATGTAATCCGAGGCAGAAAGAACTGTTTCTAAATCTGCTTGCCGAACATAATCCAACTGGGCATCGCGGATAGAATAACCCAAGACATCCATCCCTAAGCCATAGCAACTTAGCGCTACTTTTGTACCTACCGCGCCAAGACCAAGAAGGCCAATGGTTTTGCCTTGCAACTCTCGTCCCACATAAGCACTTCTTTTGTTTTCTGCCTGTTCTAAAATATTAGGACCTGTTAGTGTTTGTACCATACGACTTGCTTCGATTATCGGACGGGAAGATAAGAGCAAACAGCACAAAACAAGCTCTTTTACTGCATTAGCATTTACACCTGGTGTATTCATGACGATCGTTCCGTTTTCAGAAGCTTTTTCAACGTTGATCGTGTTCACCCCAACACCAGCTCTTGAAATTGCTAGCAAATCTGGTGTAAGCCATTCGTCTTTCACTTTCGTACTACGAATGACTATTCCTTCGGCTGGCAAATCATCTATTATTTTGAAATATTCCCCTTGTAACTTTTCTATCTCTTGTTCTGGAATAGCATCAATCAAATGAACGTGATACATAAAACCCCCTCCTTACTAACAAGTATCTCGAAATTTTTGCAATTAGACAACTGTTTACCATTTGACTTCCTAGAAGCAAAAATAGCAGTTAGAGCAGAGTAGGCTTAGTGATAAAAATAAGGCCATGACAAGTTACTGCCATAAGCCTTATTTTTGAGAGCAAAATATTGTGGGTGAGATTTCTTGATAAATGGTGTTCAGTTAGCTGACATTGATGATAAGCCAAAATTTCAAAAATAGTTGAAAAGCAAATTTCGTCAATCTCTACTTATTTCTTAAAACTAAGTGGCTTTTTCACAACCTCTTTTTATCTAATAACAACTGTTTCCAACTCAACTAATTTTGCCCATGTTTCAATTTGATCTGTTGTTAGATTTAGCGAGACAACGGTATGATGACCGCCACCTGCCTGAATCCATGAATGGACACCTTCATGGAAATTCGGTTTAGTTTTCCATAACACACGTGCAACAGGCAAATTAGGTGCTTCAGTCGTTGGTTCAAAGGCTTCTACTTCATTGATCAGCAGTTTATAATGCGTACCGAAATCTGCCATTGATACGACTACCCCTTCTCCTGCTTTCCCATCAAATACAAGACGCGCCGGATCTTCTCTATCTCCCATTGATAAAGGAGAAACAACGATTCTTGGTTTCGTCGCAGCAAGCGTCGGATCTACTTCCATCATATGGGATTCCAAGATTGCTTCTTGGCCACTAGCTAGCTCGTAAGTATAATCTTCCATGAATCCTGTATCTTTTCCTCGAGCCATGATTTTCAGCAACCGATCAATCGCTGCAGTTTTCCAGTCGCCTTCCCCAGCAAAACCGTATCCTTCTGCCATCAAACGTTGTACAGCTAGTCCAGGCAGTTGTTTCATTCCATAAAGGTCTTCAAAATTAGTCGTAAAAGCGTTATAGCCTCCTTCTTCTAAGAAACGGCGAATACCGATTTCCTGCTGAGCTTGTACTTTTACATGTTCTTCCCATGTCTTTTCTTCATAATCACCATAGTCGAAGGTATACAATTCCTTGTACTCTTCAAATAATTGTTCGACTTCTTCGTCTGACACGCGATCGATTACTTGTACAAGATCTCCGATACCAAAATAATCAACAGTCCAACCAAATTGAATCTGTGCTTCCACTTTGTCTCCTTCTGTGACACCCACGTTTCTCATGTTGTCACCAAAACGAGCCACTTTTATTCCAAAACTTTCATTATAGGCTACTGCAACATCCATCCAATCAGCAATCTCTTTTTGGATCTCAGGTCGTTTCCAGTAGCCAACGACGATTTTATTTTGTTTATTTAATCGAGCATTGATGAACCCATATTCGCGGTCGCCATGAGCGGATTGATTTAAATTCATGAAATCCATATCGATCGTTTTCCAAGGAATGCTTTCGTTATATTGCGTAGCTAAATGAAGCAATGGTTTTTGTAGAAGCTTTGTCCCACGGATCCACATTTTTGCTGGTGAGAAAGTATGCATCCAAGTGATCACACCTGCTACTTCTTCTCGATAATTGACCTCTTTCATGATTTTTGTGATCGTATCAGCAGTAACTGCTAATTCTTGAAGGCGGATAGGATAAGGCAATTGGCCATTTTCATTCAGTTCATCGACCATTTCTTGTGCATGTTTCTTTACTTCTCGCAGTGCTTCTTCCCCATATAAATGCTGTGATCCTACAACAAACCAAAATTCTTTTTCTCCAATATTCAACATAATTAGCCACTCCTTTTATTTGTTTTGTCCGTAATACGCATTTTTTCCGTGTTTTCGTAAATAATGTTTATCTAAAATCCGTTGAGGCAGCTCTTCTGAAAATGAATTGAGCTGTCTGGTAAATAAATTCATCTTGCATACTTCATCTAGTACGACTGCGTTCATTACCGCACTTTGCGCATCTTTCCCCCAAGTAAATGGACCGTGTCCGTGTAAAAGTACCCCTGGAATTGCTAAGGGATCAATTTTGCGTTCTTTGAATGTTTCTATGATAACTTTTCCTGTTTCATATTCGTATCCGCTGTCGATTTCCTGTTGTGTCAAAAATCGAGCACAAGGTACCGATCCATAAAAAGTATCTGCATGCGTCGTCCCCATCGCAGGAACATCCAATCCTGCTTGTGCCCAGATCGTCGCCCATGTCGAGTGAGTATGGACGATTCCTCCGATTTGAGGAAATGAACGATATAAAACAGCATGAGTAGGCGTATCCGAAGAGGGATTGAGTTTGCCTTCAATGATATGATTGTCCAAGTCCACAACGACCATGTCGTCTGCTGTCATCTCTTCATAGCTGACCCCGCTAGGTTTGATAACGAAATATTGTGTATCAGGATCAAAAGCGCTCACATTTCCCCATGTATATTTGACAAGTCCGTGTTTAGGCAAGTCAAGATTTGCTTGATACACTTCTTCTTTCAGTTGTTCCAGCATTTTCTATCACTCCTTTTTCTTGCAATTGATGAATCGCTGTTTTTTCAATGTCGATCCCCTCACGGTAACGACTCATAAATATCTGATAGCCTGCTATTTCTTCTGCTGAAGGTGTGATGGTGATTCCTTGGTCTTGTCCAAACACGTCTTCTGCCAAGAAGTTTTCTAAAGATTTCCCATGTCGATCCATCATATAGGCTGCTAATAACGCGATCCCCCACGCTCCACCTTCTCCGGCTGTGTCCATCACTGTAACTGGCGCCTCCATAGCAGATGCTAGAATCCGCTGGCCAACTTCTGGTGTTTTAAAAATCCCCCCATGCCCCACTAAACGATCAATTTGGACATCCTCAGATTTCAATATATCCATTCCGATTCTCATTGCGCCAAAAGCACTGGCTAAATGGATCCGCATGAAATTCGCTAAATCAAAACGGCTACCTGGTGTACGTACAAATAATGGCCTTCCTTCATTTACTCCTGTAATGTTTTCACCGGAAAAATAACCATAAGAAAGTAATCCCCCGCAATCCGTATCGCCTTCTAGCGCTTTGTTGAATAATACCGTGAATAATTTATCTCTGCTTATCTCCATACCCAAAGAATTGGTAAATTCTTCAAAAATATTGACCCAAGCATTGATATCCGAAGAGCAGTTATTCGTATGAACCATACCTACTAGTTCTCCTGAAGGTGTAGTGACCATGTCGATTTCCGGATGGACATTTTCTAGTTCTTTTTCTAATACGATCATAGCGAAGGCGGAAGTACCAGCCG
This sequence comes from Enterococcus sp. HMSC072F02, assembly GCF_001837725.1. NCBI lineage: Bacteria > Bacillati > Bacillota > Bacilli > Lactobacillales > Enterococcaceae > Enterococcus > Enterococcus sp. HMSC072F02. The sequence goes on along the minus strand of NZ_KV833949.1, from coordinate 9,670 downwards.
AAATGTTCCCTGTCCGTTTGGCTACACTGTTCGTAGCGACCATACCGGTTCCTGCATCTCCTTCTGGCGGACAAATCGGGATTCCTGGCTTCAGGTTTCCCGTAGGGTCGATCAGATAAGCCCCTGATTCGCTCAACTTGCCAGCTTCTTCTCCTGCTACTAGAACTTTAGGCAAAATGTGATCCAAATCAATCGCTATACGCTCTTTTTCGATTAATTGACCAAAAATATTTTTCATTTCTTGATGGTAGGTTTTCGTTGAAGGATCGATAGGAAACATGCCTGATGCATCTCCTACGCCTAGTACTTTCTCACCAGTAAGCTGCCAATGAACATACCCTGCAAGCGTTGTCAAAAAATCAATTTCTCTCACATGTTCTTCTTTATTCAAGATAGCTTGATACAAATGAGCGATACTCCATCTCTGCGGAATATTGTATTGAAATTTTTCCGTTAATATTCGTTCTGCTTCTTCAGTGATTGTATTTCGCCAAGTACGAAATGGTACTAGTAACTGTTCCTTGCTATCAAATGCTAGATAACCGTGCATCATTGCACTGAACCCAATCGACCCGATCGTTGTAAGATTCTCGCCATAGATTTCGAATACTTCTGCTGCCATTTTTCGGTAACTGACGCGCAGTCCTTTCCAAATATCTTCTAATGAATAGGTCCAGATACCATTTTCTAGTTTGTTTTCCCACTCATAACTACCAGCGGCAATAGGAGTAAAAGATGAATCAATCAATACAGCTTTGATCCTAGTTGATCCAAACTCAATTCCTAAAGATGTACGACCATCTATGACATCTAACATACTTTGCGCATTTACTTCCTTCATAATGATCTAACTCCCTCCTTCTCGTCAAACCTGATCAAACCGTCTTTTTTAGTAGCGCTTACAATGATTATTGTATGCTTTTGTACGTACATGTCAAGTGGTTATTTTCAAGAATATAATAAAAAACACTTGTTTTGTACGTACATAAGTTATAGAATGAAATTGCTTACAAAATCTGATCAACCGCCTTCTCGAAATTCTAGAAGGAGAGAATACTTATGAAAAAAGAAAAAAAAGTTTCCTCATCGTTTATTTATTTTTTTGGCGCATTTGGCGGCATTCTATTTGGATATGATATTGGTGTTATGACCGGCGCTTTACCTTTTTTACAACATGATTGGGGTTTGGCAGGTAAGGCTTCTTTGATAGGATGGATCACGTCTTCGGTCATGTTAGGTGCGATCCTTGGTGGCTCTTTATCTGGTCTTCTTTCTGATAAGCTTGGACGACGAAAAATGATTCTTCTTTCTGCACTTATTTTTATGGCTGGTTCTGTCCTTTCTGCATCTGCCCCTCACAATGGTTCTTATTTTCTGATTGCAGCAAGGATTCTTCTAGGTTTAGCTGTTGGCGCTGCATCTGCCCTAGTTCCTGCTTATATGTCTGAAATGGCTCCTGCTAGACTAAGGGGAAGATTGTCAGGGATCAATCAAGTGATGATTGCTTCTGGCATGCTCCTTTCCTATGTTGCAGATTATTTGCTAAAAGGGTTACCTGAAACGATGGCTTGGCGCGTGATGTTAGGACTCGCTGCTGTCCCTGCACTGATTTTATTTTTCGGCGTTTTAGCTCTACCAGAGTCACCGCGTTTTCTTGTGCAATCTGGTCGCTTGGAAGAGGCAAAAAGAGTATTGAACTATATTCGGACACCAAACGAAGCTGAACAGGAATTTGAACAAATCCAGCTGAATGTCAAACAAGAAAAGACAACCGTAACTTCTTGGCATACTTTATTTTTAGAAAAGTATCGTTCGTTAGTTATTGCTGGTATTGGTGTAGCAGTATTCCAGCAATTTCAAGGAGCTAATGCTATTTTTTACTATATTCCACTGATCGTAGAAAAAGCGACTGGGCATGCAGCGAGCGATGCATTGATGTGGCCGATCATCCAAGGAATCATTTTAGTTGCTGGTTCTTTGCTCTTTTTGGTTATTGCAGACAAGTTCAATCGGCGAACTTTATTGAAAATAGGCGGTAGCGTGATGGGACTTTCTTTCATCCTACCAGCTGTTTTAGGAACTGTACTGGATGCTCATACAAATTCGTTGTTGATTCTCTTGTTTTTATGTATTTATGTCGCATTTTATTCTTGCACATGGGCTCCACTGACATGGGTAATCGTAGGCGAAATATTCCCACTAGCTGTCCGCGGGCGAGCATCTGGCCTGGCCTCTTCTTTCAATTGGATTGGTTCTTTCCTAGTCGGCTTGCTTTTTCCTGTGATGACTGCTTCTATGTCTCAAGAAATCGTTTTCGGTATTTTTGGGATCATCTGCTTTTTAGGGGTTTTATTTATTCAAGAGATCGTACCAGAGACTCGTGGGAAATCTTTAGAGGAAATCGAACAAAGTGCATCTAAAAAAACTTATCCTAAACGTATTTCTATCCATCATTCTTAAAGAGGTTGTGACAGAAGTAGGCAACTTCAAGAAACAAGAGGAGCCGCTTAGTTCCGAGTCACAAGGAACAAGTTCAAAACACAGTTTCTCATGTTTGATGATTTTTGCCACAGTCTCAAATTGATATAAAAAATAAGAGGCGGTAAAAACCCGTCTCTTATTTTTCGTTTTCTTTTACTGTTTCCCGTTCAACTAGTACAGGCTCATAAAGAATATTCGGCTGTGCCTGTCCTTTTTCAATCGTTGTGACGATCCACCGTGCGGCATCTTGTCCCAACTTTTCTTTTGGATGCGTCAATGTTGTCAATTTTTTATTTCCTAAATGGCTTAAAGAAGAATCGTCTGTTCCTACGATCGATAGGTCATCTGGAATTTGATAGCCATTTTCTGTCAGCTTATCTAGCAATAAACTAGCTATTTGATCGTTATAGCAAATGATGCCATCTAAAGCTTGTTCTTCTTTCAACCGTTGTACTGTTTTTTCAGCAATCGTTTCTCGTGTTTCCGTGGTGAAAGTAATGATATCTTCTGTCAAAAATCGCACATTATACTGTTCACACGCGCTGATAAAACCTTTCATCCTGTATTTTCCTTGAAGATCGTCGATTTTTGTAATGAACAACAGACGCTGATGTCCTTTTTTTATCAAATATTCTGCTGCCACAAAACCGACTTTCACATCATCTAAACAAATATAAGAGGCATTTAACTCTTCATAAGCAGCATTGATCATCACCATCGGAATACCTTGTTCTCTTAAAGCAACATAAAGTGCTAAGTTTGGATTATACTGATTACTTTTCGTAGGCTCAACGATCAAACCATCTACCCCATAAGCAATCATTTTCTTCAAACACTCTTTCTCCAATTCGTGATCGTTATTCGTACTGGCTAAAAGCAATGAATACCCAGATTTTCGTAATTCATTTTCGATTCCTCGGATAATCGACGGAAAAATATAATCAGAGAGATATGTGGTGATGACACCGATCGTTTTTGTTCTGTTCAATGGTGCTTTTTCTGTCTTATAGCTGTCATCTACATATGTGCCCGATCCTTTTTCTTTACGCAGATAGCCCTCATTTACCAACACAGCGATTGCTTGCCGAATCGTATGTCTGCTGACGTCATATATTTCTTGCAGCTTGAATTCTGAGGGAATGGTTGTATTTACTTCGTATTCCTCATGAAGGATCTTTTGTTTTATCTCTTCTGCAATATCTTGATATTTTGCCATTTACCTTGCCCCTTTTTATTTGTACGTACATATGTATCCATTATACACAAGAAAGAGACAACTTGGAAATATCCAGTTGTCTCTTTCTAATTATTTCTTTCTCCTGTTTTTAGGAAACTATATTCCTTTTTCTAAACCAACTGGTGTTATTCTTTTATCTGGATTCTTTAGTCCAATCGCACCAACAACCGTCACTACGAGCACCAATACTGCTAGAAAAATATATGTTTCTTTAAATTCTATGCTATCATACATTTTTCCAGCAATAGTAGAGAATGCAAAAACTGAGATTTGCTTGGAGAAATTAAACCCTAGAAGATAAACAGTTGCTGACAATCGCCAATCGAATGCGCCAGAAATATATTTCATAACGGAAACAAGAAGCAGTGGCATTTCTACGGCTGCAATCAATCGGGCACCTGACAATACGATCCAGTTGGGAGCCAATGCACTAAGCATCACTCTTATAAAAATCAAACAGCCAAACAGGATCATCCCTTTTTTCGCACCGATTTTATTGATAAGGCTCGGCATTGGGATCATGATCATCGCCTCCAATGCTACTTGGATTGAAAGCAATCGACTGTAGATGATTGTTCCCTGAGATACCTCATGGAAAAAAGTCCGATAGTAGATAGCAAATTGCTGATCTACTACATCATAGATAGCGGCTGTCCCAACAAAGAATAGACACAAGAGCCAAAAGTTTTTATTTTTAAACAAAGTGAAAATCTCTTTTCTGGTCACTTCATTTTTTTCCTCTACTGGTACTTCACTGCTTTTAAGATTTACTTTATCTCCAAAAATCACTAATCCAGTTAAGATCGTCGCCATAAATGAGCAAAGCCAAAAAATAGAATTAGGATTTTGCGTAAAGATAATTCCGCCTACGAATGCCGCAACAGCGCCAGCAATCGAACCGCCTAAACGCGAATGTCCGTATTCGAATTTATTCACTAAACTTGCCCGTTCAACGTAAGTCTCAACTACTCCTACGCCACCATTTAAAACAAAAGCTAGATAAATACTGCCGATGATCGCTCCAAAAAAAGTATTGATTGATAAAAGAGGAATAAAGAGCCATTGGAAAAATGGGCCAATGAACATTCCAGCTATCGTGATAGTTATCAATAGATTCTTTTTGAATGCTAATTTATCCGACAATATCCCAAATATCGGCTGGTAAAACAAAGAAACGAATGCCATGAACGAAAAGATGATACCTGCTTGCGTTCCGTCAAGATCTGCTACTTGCTGCAGCCATAACGACAAAAATCCGAAAACTGTTGCCCAGATAAAGAAATACGTAAAATGGGTTCCCGCAAAGCTCCAAAAATGATTCGATTCGTTTTTCATGATTCTCCCTCTTTCTCTTAGTCATTCAAATATGGAAGCGGCTTGCCAAAAATTGGGAAACCATCGTTACCCCAACCAAAAGCTTGTACTTTTGTGTGTCTGTTCGGGTCGTATAGCGGATCACCTTTGATTTCCGTATAGTCCCGACAGTGATAAACCAGGATATCTGTTTCTCCATCTTCTGCAATAGTAAAAGAATTATGTCCAGGTCCGTATTGTTGTGTAGAAAGGTCGCTCTGGAAAACAGGTTCTGTCACCTTTGTCCAATTTTCTCTTTTCAATAAGTCAGATTCCAAATCAGCATAAATCATTCCCATACAATAATTTTCGTCGGTAGCGCTTGCAGAATAAGTGATGAAAATTTTTCCATTCCGCATCAATACTGCAGGCCCCTCATTCACTTTAAAGCCCTTATATTCCCACGCAAATTCTGGTTTTGTCAGCATAACTGGTTCTGTTTTCAATGTCCACGGATTAGTCATTTCTGCTATATATAAATTAGAATTTCCTTCAATAGCATTGTCTTTTTGTGCCCAAATATAATATAAATGATTATTATGTTCAAACACTGTGGCATCTAAACAAAAAGTATCTAAGTGCGACACCACTTGACCCTTTTCGTGCCAATTTTCGTCTACCATCGGATCTTGCGCTTCACACTCTAAACAATACATTCGATGAGTGAACAATCCATCAATAATCTCTTCTGTATGCGTTGCAGCAAAATAGATATACCATTTTCCAGCAATATAATGGATCTCTGGAGCCCAGATTAGTTTGCTCATCTCGCCCGTCTCATGTTTTCGCCAGATTGTACGGGGTGTTGCATAAGCTAGACCAGCAATCGTTCTTGAACGGCGTAATTCAATACGATCGTATGAAGGTACAGAAGCAATGAAATAATAATATCCGTCCTCATGTTTATAGATAAATGGATCTGCCCTTTGAATAATCAGCGGTTTTCGATAATTCTCATTCATCTCTTTGATTTTTACTTCTTCTTGTACTTCAACTGTCATTGTGTCTCCTCCTTAATTAATTTATAAATGAACGTTAACTCTTTGAGAAATCGTTGTCAATAATATTTTTGTTAATTAAAAAATATAAATTAGATATAATTAATATAAAAGTTAATAATAAAAGCTTTAATTTATAAAACGATTGACTATATTAATGTTAGTGTTAATATATAGTTAACAGAAAAATAAGCGAGGAAAATTATGCAACTACAAATAAACGAGGAATCCTTACCGGTATATGAAGCATTAGCTAGCAAGACAAGAATCAGGATCATTCAGCTGCTTTCCAAAAAGAAGATGAATGTCAAAGATTTGGCAAAAGAACTTGGAGTAAGCAGCGCGATCACGACGATGCACGTGAAAAAGTTAGAAGAAGCGAACATCATCAAAACAGAGAAAATAGGACAACAAAAAATTTCGAGCCTTCGTGTCGATAAAATAGATATCAGTTTCCCAGAAAAAATATTCAATGCTTTTGACACGAAAGAAACATCGATACCTATTGGTCACTATACGAATTATGCAATTGAACCGACATGTGGTTTAGCGACGATCCATGACTTTATTGGAAAAGTGGATGAACCACGCTATTTTGTGGATCCTCGAAGGATGGATGCTCGTATCCTCTGGTTTACCAGCGGGTTTGTCGAGTATCAGTCACCTAATTTTTTGAATGCAGAGGATACATTAGAAATGTTGGAAGTTTCTGTGGAAATTTCTTCTGAATTTCCTTTTTCAAATGACAATTGGCCTTCCGATATCACTTTCAGCCTAAATGGCGTAGAGCTAGGAACATGGACGAGCCCTGGAGATTTTGCTGATATCCGCGGGAAATATACGTCTGATTGGTATCCAGATAATCTTAATCAATACGGCTTGCTGAAGACGATCCGAATCACCAAACATTTGACAAATATGAATGGGGAACCTTTGTCAAACATCACGATCAACGACATTCCTAAAGATCAAGACACTTGGCATTTGCGAATTGAAGTAAAAGAAGATGCCGAACATGTAGGTGGCTGTACTTTATTTGGTAAAGGATTCGGTAATTACGACCAGGATATCAAATTAAAAGTTTACTACAGCTGATAGTTTTCTTTTCTATTTTATAAAGAAAAAACAGCCAATCCCTATGAAGGGACGGCTGTTTTTTTATTTTATTGTTATTTCCAAAAATCATCCAAAACAGAAATTGGCAAATGACGTTTATGCTGCGTCTTGTTCCACCACGCTTCGATTTTTTCTTGTGCTTGAGCGGGAACTTCTTTTCCTTCTAGATAATCATCGATTTCGTTATACGTAACACCTAGTGCGACTTCATCCGCAATCATTGGTTTTCCATCTTCAAGATCTGCAGTCGGAATTTTTGTGTATAGCTTTTCCGGTGCATTCAATGCTTGAAGCAATTGTTTCCCTTGCCGTTTGTTCAAACGGAACAATGGTAAGATATCGGCTCCTCCATCACCAAATTTCGTGAAAAAACCAGTGATGTTTTCTGCAGCATGATCTGTCCCTAATACAGCTCCTGCTCTTTCTCCGGCTACGGCATATTGTGTAATCATTCGTTGTCGTGCTTTGATATTACCTTTGTTAAAATCGCTGATTACCACACCTGCTTCACTTAATACTTGTACTTGTGCATCAACAGCAGGTTTGATATTTACTCGCAGACTGACATCAGGCTGGATAAAGTCAAGGGCAGCTTTTGCATCTTCTTCATCTGCTTGTTCACCATAAGGAAGACGAACAGCGATAAATTGATAGCTTTCATCTTTCGTTTCTTCACGCATTTCTTCCATCGTTAGTTGCGCCAAACGACCGGCTAAAGTAGAATCTTGACCTCCGCTAATACCTAATACGAAGGTTTTAAGAAACGGATATTTTTTCAAATAAGCTTTCATAAAATCAATACTTTTACGAATTTCTTCTGTTGGATCAATTGTTGGTTTGACACCTAATTCATGGATGATTTCTGTTTGCAGGCTCATTTATTCTCCTCCTATGCTTCTGTATGAAGTTCTGCTACGCTTTTTTTCATTCGTTCCATCGTAGCCATTTTATGGTTCCAGCATTCAGTAGATAGATCGACCGGATATTTTTGCGGATTCAAGTCTCGTTTGTACTCTTCCCATAGTGAATCTAGATTTTCTTTTGTATATTCTTTGATTTCGTTTAGCACGGGTAGTTCGTATACTCTTTTTCCTTCGATAAAGATATCTTGTAAAACGGGACGAGCGGTAAAATCCCGAACAGTTTTATTGATAAACGTATGCACTGGATGAAACATAAAGATAGCTTCTTCTTCTCGAGGATCTTCATCCCATAATGTGACATAATCTCCTTCAGATTTCCCATCAGAGTTTCGAGTAATACGCCATACTTGTTTTTTTCCTGGAGTTGTCACTTTTTCCGCATTGCTTGATAACTTGATCGTATCCACCATATTTCCTTCGCTATCTTCAATTGATACTAGTTTGAATACTGCACCAAGGGCTGGCTGATCATAAGCAGTGATCAGTTTTGTTCCGACACCCCATACATCAATTTTAGCTTTTTGCATCTTTAAATTCAAAATCGTTGCTTCATCTAAGTCATTTGAAGCATAGATTTTTGCTTCCGTAAATCCAGCTGCATCTAATTGTTCCCGAACACGCTTAGATATATAGGCCATATCTCCACTGTCGATACGTACGCCTTGGAAGTTGATTTTATCACCTAATTCTTTTGCTACGCGGATTGCACTTGGCACACCTGATTTCAACGTATCATAAGTATCGACTAAGAACACACAGTCTTTATGGGTTTTAGCGTACGCCATAAATGCTTTATAATCATTTCCATAAGATTGGACTAACGAATGCGCATGAGTCCCGCTAGCTGGTATCCCAAATATCTTTCCAGCACGTACATTGCTTGTAGCATCTGCTCCGCCGATATATGCCGCTCTAGTTCCCCAGACTGCCGCATCCAATTCTTGTGCTCGTCTAGTCCCAAATTCCAAGAGCGGATCTTCTCCGATCACAGATTTGATGCGAGCTGCTTTTGTCGCGATCAACGTTTGGAAATTGACCATATTCAACAGTGCTGTTTCTACTAATTGACAATGTGCCAAAGGACCTTCCACTTGGATCAATGGTTCATTTGCAAAAACTAATTCACCTTCACGAGCAGAACGAACCGTTGCTTTAAATTCAAAATTTTGTAAATACTCCAAAAACCCTTCAGGATAGACTTCTAAGCCACGTAAGTAAGCAATATCAGAATCACTAAACGTCAGATTCTCTAAATAATTGACTAACCGTTCCAATCCTGCAAAAACCGCGTACCCGTGGTTAAAAGGCATTTCTCGAAAATAACATTCAAAAACAGCATGTAAATCAGCTCGACCTAATTCCCAGTATGTCTGCATCATATTGATTTGATATAGATCCGTATGCAGCGTCAAACTGTCGTCTGGGTAAGTATTATTCATCTTGTATTACTCCTCTTGGCAAGTTTTCATTTCCTACCTATTATAACAAAAAAAATTGATAGGAAAAGAAATCTTCATTATTTTCTGAAAAAGAGGTTGTGAAAAAGCCGCTTAGTTTCGAGT
>NZ_KV833948.1:0-1067 GCF_001837725.1 Enterococcus sp. HMSC072F02 | reverse complement strand
AACGCCGTTTGTATAATTAAGCGAGACAAATAAAAAAGCCATTTATGTTACACTCAAATTGTAATACCCGCTAAAGCATACAAGGAGAGTGAACATAAATGACTTATACCCATCTTACACCAAACGAGCTTGTAATGATAGAAGCATATTTTCATCAAGAAACTCCGGTTGCTATCGTTGCGAAGCAGCTTAAACGTGGATGCCAAACAATTTACAATGTCTATAACTTTCTCAAATGTGGTGGAACAGCACTTGAATACTTTGAACAATACAAAGAAAATAAGCGACGTTGTGGGAGAACCGAAATCATTTTTCCTGCTGAGGAAAAAGAATATATTGCAAAAAGATCAACTGAAGGTTGGACCCCAGACGTCATTATTGGCCGTGCAGAGCGAACCTTCTCTTGTTCAGTAAGTACCCTCTATCGCCGGTTTAAGACGGGAGAATTCAATGTTTTACATTTACCGATGCAAGGAAAACGAAAACCAAATGGTTATAAGGAAAAACGTGGAAAACAGGCATTCAAAAGAAATATTTCTGAACGTAAAAAAGATTATGTCGTTTTCGAAGAAGAATTTGGACATTTAGAGGGTGATACGATTGTCGGCATCCACCATAAAAGTGCCGTCATCACACTCGTTGAGCGACTTTCAAAAGCCATTATCGCCTTGAAACCAGAAGGCCGTAAGGCAGTTGATATTGAAAATTCGATTAATGAATGGCTTCAATCCGTACCCAAAAATCTTTTCAAATCAATTACCTTTGATTGTGGAAAAGAATTCTCTAATTGGAAAAGTATTAGTAATACGAATGATATTGATATTTATTTCGCAGACCCAGGAACGCCTTCCCAACGGGGATTAAATGAACATTCAAACGGACTCCTCCGAAAAGATGGACTACCAAAAGAAATGGACTTCAACCAAGTCAATCAAGGATTCATCTCATCCGTTGCGTCCAAAAGAAACCATATCCCTAGAAAATCACTAAATTACCAAACACCATTAGAAGTTTTTTTGAGTTACGTAAATGGAAAGTTTTGTCTCGCTTAATTTGACAAATAATAT
>NZ_KV833947.1:32028-45512 GCF_001837725.1 Enterococcus sp. HMSC072F02 | reverse complement strand
CCTTCTTATTTCTTGAAGCTGACCACTTCTGTTACAACCTCTTTGTTCATCAAAAGATAATATTGTCTTCTAACAAGTCCATATTCAAAATAACGATATGATGATCTTTCACTGTGATAATACCATCTTTTTTCAACTGCTTTAAAATTCTGTTCACACTGCTAGCAGTTGAAATACCACAAAATTTGGCGATTTCTTCATTTGTGATCGAAAAATCGATCAGCATCCCCTCTTCTGTTCGCACACCGAATAAATCATATAATTCGTAAAGTTGCGTACAAACAGCTCCCAGTTTTCCATTTAACAGCATTTGTTGCATTTTTTTCATCGAATAAAGCAAGCGATAGCGGTAATACTCTTTTACATAGTGTTGCAGCTTTGGATCTTGGTTGATATTTTGCCAAAATCGTACACGATTGATTCGATAAAACTCTGCATATTCTGATTCAACTCGAATATTATACGGCGAATCGATGAATTGTGAATATTCGTCTTTTAAAAGAGAGACGATTTCAAGATCTTTGATATAGCGAAGGTTAAATTCTCTCCCATCATTTGAAATAACACTTGCTTTTACCGTTCCCTCTTTCAAGATATACGTATGGGAATCTTCCATCCCTTCGAATGTCAAATATTTATGATATCCTTTGCGTATTATCGGAAAATCATTTTTATCCAAATATTCCTTTAAGACTCTACTATCCAATGATGCTCCCCCATCCAAACTTTCATCTAAAAAGATCATACAGTACTTTAAAACTTTTTAAAGTCCAAAGGTATTTTACTAATGATATTAACATTTGTTAAGTACCTTTTTCTATCACTTATGCGATTTTTTTCCTTTTTTTTATTCGTTATACTGCAGAAGTAAAATTTTTTAAGAATAGAGGGAAAAAACATGAATTACTGGATGAAAACAATCATTAATCGATTAGAAACAGCGTATCAAACAAGATTTGACATGAAAGCTTCTTTAGTCTTTTTAAATGATGCGTATCAAAACTCGATCGAATTGATCAAAGCAGTGGATGAGAATCCAACAAACGAATGCGAAGAATTTTTAAACCTGTTTATGTCTACACGGGATTTATTTATTCGCCAACTTGTTGATCGCTATCCATCCAATTATCACGATGTAGAAGTCCAAATACAAAAATTAAAAGCATATTCAGCTTAAGGGGAATGTATAACATACATGGAAAAGAAATTATTTAATAAATATTTTATCGGAATCACATTGATCAATTTTATTGTCTACCTGATTTATTATCTATTGATGGTCATCATGGCAGTCATTGCGCAAGACACATTACACGCCAGCTTGAGCCAAGCAGGTTTTGCTTCTGGAATATATATCATCGGAACATTGCTGGCACGCTTATTCATGGGGAAACAGTTAGAACTATTTGGTCGGAAGTTTACCTTAAGAGGCGGCGCGATTTTCTATCTTCTGACAACATTAGCTTATCTTTATACACCAACTATCGGGGCATTGTATTTAGTTCGATTCTTGAATGGATTTGGTTACGGTACAGTTTCTACAGCTACAAATGCTATCGTTACTGCATATATCCCTGCATCTAAAAAAGGGGAAGGCATCAATTATTACGGATTAAGTACTAGTTTAGCTGCCGCTGTTGGACCATTTTTAGGAATGATTTTGCTGAACATGACTGACTTTCGTTTCATTATTTGGTTTTCAATTGTACTGGTCTTCTTTGTTACGATTGCCTGCCTTGTCTTTCCTGTAAAAAATATTCCATTATCTGAAGAACAAAAAACATCTCTTCGTTCATGGAATATCAATAGTTTTATTGAAAAGAAAGCACTTTTCATTACAGGAATCGCCTTTTTGATGGGTCTTTCTTATTCAAGTGTTTTATCATTTTTATCTTCTTATACAAAAGTAATCCACTTAGTTGCTGCTGGGTCATTTTTCTTCGTCGTATATGCTTTGGTCATCACGTTTACACGTCCATTGACTGGAAGGATTTTCGATGTCAAAGGAGAACAATACGTGATGTATCCTAGCTATTTATTCTTAACAGCAGGATTATTTTTACTGAGTGTAACGACAAATAGTGTGACATTGCTTATTTCTGGAGCATTAGTCGGCTTAGGTTATGGTACGTTCATGTCAAATGGACAAGCTGTCTGTTTGAAGATCGTAAAAGAACACCGCATCAGTATTGCTTTGTCTACCTACTTTATTGGTTTAGACCTAGGCTTAGGGGTTGGTCCTTATTTGATGGGGATGCTAAAATCTCTTACTTCATTTAGAGGATTGTATGTGATTGCCGGAGTCATTCCATTGATATGTACAGCGCTCTATCTTGCGAATGGCCGAAAACATAGTCATGAAGCAGAGGGCGAATTGATTGAATCATTGAAAAATGAAATTTAATCTTGATGAATAGATAAAAAAACCGTTCAGATCTGAAAATGATCTGAGCGGTTTTTTGAGTAAAAATAGTTTATGATTATTCTTAATTAAACATCTATTTATTTTTAAAGCTTTCATTTATCGATAAGAATAGTTTAACTGTTGATTTATTCCATTTTCCGTTCATCTGGTACGATTCCTTGACTTAGCAACCACTTGTGGAAGAACCATTCTGCCACACCAATCAATAGAGCAGGAATCAAGACTTTCATCCAAATATCGACTGTATCATTCATAAAGTATAGATAGAGCCACAAGATAACTGCAGCTGAACCAGCATCTGCGATCGTTGCTGCGATGTTTCCTACTTTACGTAAGATCAACAGATCCCCTAGCACATAGATCATCACTACGATAATTACCCCAACAATCGTTGAATCCATAAAGCTAACACCGTATAAACCGGTCAGCACGACCCAAAGAATTGCCCAGATCATGATTGCCTTCACTACCAACGCCTTCACATGTTTCATTTTCTGCACTCCTTTCTTCTGGATAAAAAAGTAAGGTTATCTAACAAGATAACCTTTTCGTTATTATACCATCGGCTAAGAGAAGCGAGCAAAGATAAGGTCCTATCTAAGAAAATGAAAAAATGGGAAAACACCTTAGAATATTCACGCAATAATTCATCCATACAGACATTCGATATGGTGTTCCTTTACTTTCTCATACTGTTCTTTTGCCAGTTCGTTACTTGTCACCAGATAATCGATTTCATGAAAAGCAATGGCTTGATGCATGAATTTATGTGCGATTTTTTGCTGTGTAACTAAAACGGCAAGCCGGTCTGCTTGTTTTCTATTTTTAGGTAAATGGTTTTTTACTTTGAAATAACCCCTCTTCATTTTGTTAATATAAGGTGTTTTTATCACTTGTCTTATAGCAAACTCTTGAATTTGCTCTCATTTATAATTATTCTAATTTCTTTACTTTTTTATTAACTCTATTCCCATCGCATTTGAAGTCGTTCCAGAATCTAGCTTACTGCGTATAACGAATATACGCTCATCATCTCTCTTATCCAATGTGTAGGCCCATTGATTATCTTCACAATATATCGTCAACCCATCATTTACTTTTATGCCTGTGAAAGCACCATTAAACTGGTGTTTATCATACGAAATGTCTATTGAATGTTTATCAATGTTGATTGTCCACATTGATTCATCTCCCGTATATACCCATTCTCCACAAAAAAAAGTTAGCTGCTCCCATTCTTCCTTTGATAATTCTAGTTCTTTTTTCTTCGGTTGACTAGCGGGAGAAGAACAAGCCGTACATAATAATATTGTTACTAGAATAAGAGAAGAAATTTTTTTATACTTCACTCCTAACACCCCTAATGCTATTTATAGATAATGCCAAGAAAATAATCCTGAATCTTGTTTGAATACCACCCCATGAGTACTAATCAAATGACTGGAAGGGTCCAGTAGATCATATCCATAGCTTGAATTACTCCATGGATTCCATACGGAAATCGTTTTATAAAAATCAAAGTTAGCGTACCCTCTAACAACAAACGCATGCCTATCCTTCCCTCTAGTTTGTTTTAGCGCAGATACCCAATATGGCCGATTCGCATTAATTTCAAGCATCGTTCCTTCTGCTGTAGCTGTCCCCCATCTATTTGAAATACTATGAAATCCATAAGAATTAGCGTAGCTAATACATTGGATATTTGAGGCAGATTCATCTGCTAAATTGGATGAACTTGGATACAAGGTTGACATCATCTATCGTGCAGTAGGAAAACTTTTCTTGGTTTGATAACGGATAATAGCTGTAGTAGCGTATGCTGCACACCATGAAGTTTTCCCTTGATTTTCAAGAAAATCCAAGTTTAGATACTTTTGTCCATATGCTTTGGATAACCTATCAATAGTTTGACTATCCGTAGATAAGCTAAAAATAAATTTGTTCTCGCACTCATTTGTCAATGTACGAAAATTGAAATTACTTAATTTTAATTCGCTAGGACTGACAAAGCATCCATAGGCAAACGAAACCGCTAACAAAAGCACTTGCTTAGAATAATTCTCTAAGTAACGTAAATCCACCATTTTAATTATTTTCCCTAATTTTTTCCAAGATCAACTCAATATCTTTTCTTAATTGTGCTATTTGACGTCGCGTATCATCA
The DNA here is from genome assembly GCF_001837725.1 of Enterococcus sp. HMSC072F02. NCBI lineage: Bacteria > Bacillati > Bacillota > Bacilli > Lactobacillales > Enterococcaceae > Enterococcus > Enterococcus sp. HMSC072F02. The sequence continues at coordinate 40,923 of NZ_KV833947.1, read as the reverse complement.
TTATTTTTTTGAAGTATTTTCAGAGCGTAAAGACAAAATACTAAAAATAAGCCTAGAAGTATCATGCTATATATAGGGATAAACAACTATGCATCCTCCTCAAAAATAGTTTTATTATTTTCTAAAAATTCAGAAATAGCTTTTTCAGTGTAAACACCATCTAATCTATCAACTAAAACACCTTTAGAAATGATTAATAATGAGGGTACTACAGTTAAATCAAGCTTTTCAGCTACTTCCTCTAAGCTCTTTTCATCTTCGTTTCGAGCTATATCAGTTCTATAGTAGCTGGCTTTTATTTCTATACTTTTTAATATGTTCCGAAGGGTAGGTTCGATTTCTTGGCATTGAATACAAGTCGGTCTACCTACATATAATAAGAGAGTATCAGAACCTTCAAGCTTTGATTTTAACACTTCTGTCTTTATCTCAGGTAGAATATTATTCATACCAAATCTGCCCGTTTGAAAAAAAATCAACGAGAATGCTACTACAAAGAGACATAGAAACGATATAATTATTCTGCTAGTTTTAATCGACTTTTTCACATCTCATCAAATCCAATCAAAGTTTAAAACAAGCCACTACAGAACTCATCGTCCCAGTGCCTAAAGCTACGAAACCTCCAATACAAGCAGCATAAATAACTGGTATAGCTGGGCACGAACCAACACAAGCTCCTGCAATGATAGTCGCAACGTATTTACTAATACCAAGAACAACAACAATACAAGCAATTTTAGCAGCAACACCTCTACTCTGAGGTAACAAAACTCCTTGCTTTTATACATTTTGCATGTCCTTCTTAATTTGCTCGTTAGATAAAAACTCTTCATTAAGTAAATCAGATTTCATCAATTTACCGTTTACATAAGATTCAATTTGAATTTTATTGTTCAACCCTCGACTAATAATAGTTTCTTGATATCCTTCATTTTCTCCATTCTGACTGTAAGTAACCGTCAAATTACTAAATAAATTATAGTCATCGCCTACTATGGGCACTGTGATCGTATAAAAATCCTTTGAATTTTCTGTAACTTGTAGAACTTTTGCGTTTGTTAAATCCAACGAGCTTTTTGGTACATGAATAATCATATTTCTATTGCGTAATTCATTTGAAATCTTGACTTCATATCATTAGTTACTATTGTACTTACTAACTTTGTAGTTTCCGTAATATCAAACAACTTCGTGAATATATCTAATTTTTCATCCGTAAAATCTGAAATCATTTTTTCATTTGTTGTCTTATAATTAACTACTTTGCTTGCAGAAACATTTAGAACTGGGATAAATAATCGATCGACAATCTATCCACCACCCAAATAACAACCTATCCCCGATTTTCAATATTAAATACACACCTCCCGTGTTTTTATTTTATCTACTATGTTATTATGATTAAAAATACGTATTATTTTCATTTTGTGATTAATTTGCGCATAACAATTATAAAAGAACGGAGCGGTGATATGGATAGCGGGGAATTGCTTAAGAAATTGCGTGTAGAAAGAGGTATCTCTCAAAAAAAATTAGCTAACAATATAACAACAAGAAATACATTATCTAGATATGAAACTGGAAAAAATAGCATACCTTTTGTTATTTTATTGGAATTTCTTGATAAATTGAATATAACCATGGATGAATTTGTCTTATATCTAGAATTTGATAGCATACGAAAGAAAAATAAAAAGATAAAAGATTTTATTAAAGCTACTAGAGAGAATAGAGGATCACGGAAGTATACTTTAGAAATCATTCGAAAAAAAGCAAATACTACACGAGACATTGTTGATATTCGCAACTATTTAATCATAAAAACTTTTGATTGGTATACTCTGCCCATAGAAAAACGTAAGCTGAATAAAAATGATAAAAAACACTTGGATCACTTTGCCAATTATTTAGAAAAAGTAAATGAGTGGGGAAGATTTGAAATGATCAGTTTTAGCTCATTACTATTTCTTTTTGATACAAACTATATTTCCCAAAGGCTTACAGAAATCGAACGCAAAATTGAAAAATACAACGATTTTGAAATATTTCATCCGATATTATCCAGTCTTTATAATAATGCTTTTCTTTTAATGTTAGAACGCAAAAATATTCACTTTTCTAAACAATACTTACAAAAATTTGAAGCTACTCATCATAGATTATTGTTTGCAAAAGATACTCAGATATCCATTCAATTTTATAAGGCATTAATCTGTCATATAGAAGGAGATAGCATCAAAGGACGAAAACAAATAATGAAAATTTTACAAGGACTAGAATTATTAGAGATGGATAGTTTAATCAATGAATTTAAATTTGATTTAATAAAATTCGAAAAAATTTACTGTATCCCACCCATTTTTGAGTAACGATATCCATCTATTCATTATGGTCAAAAACGAAAAAAAACAGACTATCCCTATCGGATAGTCTGCTAAACGTTGAATTATCAGCGTTTTTATTATTCCGCAGCGTTTGCGTCTTTGAGACCGTATTTTTTGTTGAAACGGTCCACACGTCCGTCTGCTTGTGTGAATTTTTGACGTCCAGTGTAGAATGGATGTGAGTCAGAAGTTACTTCGACACGGATGACTGGGTATGTATTACCGTCTTCCCATTCAACTGTTTCTTGTGAAGTTTTTGTTGAACCTGACAAGAATTTGAAACCAGTTGTTGAATCCATGAATACTACTGGGTGGTAATCTGGATGGATGTTTTCTTTCATGATTTTTTCGCTCCTTTGCCCTGCTCCATTTGCTGAACCAGAGTTGATTTGTCGATTTACAACATTAACATCTTAACATGTTTCAGTCAAGGTTGCAATTATCTTTTCAGATTTCTGGTCGGATTTTTTTTACCAAAGGAGACATCTTGAAATTCTTTGAAAAATTGCTGATTGTTTTTTGTTTTACGCAAAAAGCGGATCAGTTGTTCCGTATATTCTAATGAATCTCCAGTCATATTTTTTCGAAGTTTCCAAATTTCTTCTAGTTCTTCACTTGGCATCAATAATTCTTCTTTTCGGGTACCTGATTTTTTGATATCGATGGCTGGGAAGATCCGACGTTCGGATAACTCGCGTGAAAGTTGTAATTCTAGATTTCCAGTTCCTTTGAATTCTTCATAGATCACGTCATCCATGCGGCTTCCTGTATCGACTAAAGCGGTCGCTAAAATCGTCAAACTGCCACCTTCTTCGATGTTTCTTGCCGCCCCGAAAAATTTCTTAGGTTTATACAATGCGGCTGGGTCAATCCCGCCACTCAATGTACGTCCGCTTGGTGGAACGACTAAGTTATAGGCCCGAGCAAGTCTAGTAATACTATCCATCAAGATAACGACATCTCGTTTATCTTCGACTAAACGCATTGCACGTTCCAATACTAATTCAGAAACTCGAGTATGGTTTTGCGGCTGCAGATCAAATGTAGAAGATACCACGTCGCCTTTCACGCTTCGTTCTAAATCCGTTACTTCTTCCGGACGTTCATCAATCAGCAGAACGATCAATTCTACTTCCGGATAGTTTTCGGTGATACCATTTGCGATTTCTTTTAATACAGAAGTTTTCCCTGCTTTTGGTGGTGCGACGATCAATCCACGCTGACCAAAACCGATTGGAGAGAAGATATCGATCATTCGGGTAGATAGTCTTTGCGGTGTTGTTTCCAGTTGAAGCTGTCTTTGCGGATAAAGAGGTGTTAAGGCTGGAAAATGCGGACGTTCTTTTGCTTCTTCCGGATCTTTTCCATTAACGCTTTCCACGTGCATCAAACCATAATAACGTTCCGATTCTTTAGGCGGACGGGCTTTTCCTGCCACTTTGTCCCCATTTCTCAAACTGAATCGTCTGATTTGTGAGGCAGAAATATAGATATCTTCTGCACTTGGTCCATAATTAATTGGCCGTAAAAAACCGTAACCATCTTGACCAACGATATCTAATATCCCTTCCATATAATAAAATCCTTGTTTCTCAGCTTGTGCACGAATCACAGCTAGAGATAATTCCTTTTTGTTCATCTTACTGTAATAAGGAATTTTAAATTCTTTGGCATAACTATAAACTTCTTTTAACGTTTTGTTCTCTAGTTCTGCCATTGTCAAATAATCGCTCATTCAGCTCCCACTTCCTCTATCATTTCGATTGATGCCCCTAAGGCTGTTAGTTTCTCGATAATATGATCATAACCGCGTAAGATATAATCTACGTTATAAATCGTCGTTGTTCCTTCTGCTAATAGTCCGGCAATCACTAAACAAGCACCTGCCCGAAGATCGGAAGCCACGACTTCTGTTCCGTGAAGTTTATTTGGACCATTCACGATGATCATATTTCCTTCCACGGTAATATCAGCGCCCATTCGAGCTAATTCAGGCACGTGATTCACCCGTTTCGCATAGATCGTATCGATGATTTCTGAAGTGCCTGCGGTCATCAATAGCAACGCAGTGAGTGGTTGCTGCAAATCTGTGGCAAATCCTGGATAAGGATAGGTCATGATATTTGCGGCTTTTAATTCTTTTGAGGGGTAAACTTCGATTTCATCTTCGCTGATTTTCATATGGACGCCAATTTCCTGCAATTTTGCTATAAAACTTTCCAAATGTTCAAAAATCACATTTTTCACTTTGATACCTTTTCCTGCTGCAGCTGCTAATGCCAGATAGGTTCCTGCTTCGATACGGTCAGGAATCATGAAATGACGACAGCCATGTAATGCTTCGACTCCTTCGATACGGATCACATCTGTACCCGCTCCTCGAACTTTTGCCCCCATATTATTCAGTAAAGTTGCCACATCGATGATTTCCGGTTCTCGTGCAGCGTTTTCAATTACTGTCTGTCCCTTTGCTTTTACAGCAGCTAACATCACATTGATTGTAGCTCCGACTGAAACCACGTCCATAAAAATCCGATTGCCATGCAACCCTTCATTTTCTGTCCGTAAATACATGGCACCATGTTCATTTGTCACTTCAGCACCTAGAGCTTCAAATCCTTTGACGTGTAGATCAATCGGTCTAGGACCTAAATAACAGCCTCCTGGCAGGCCTACCACCGCTTCCCCAAATTTACCAAGCAGTGTTCCCATAAAATAATAAGACGCACGCAAACTATTGATTTTTCCGTGCGGCATCGGAACCGATACGATTTCTCGAGGGTCAATTTCTAGTATGTTGTTGGAAAAATGGACCGTTGCGCCCATAATCTCTAAAATTTCAATTAATGAATGAACATCTTGTATGTCCGGCACACCTTCCAAGATCACTGGGGAATCAGCTAAGATTGCAGCTGGAATCAATGCGACTGCACTATTTTTTGCACCGCTGATCGTTACTTCGCCAGCTAAAGGTCGGTTTCCTTTGATTACGATTTTTTTCATCTGTTTCCACCTTGTTTATTAATCTTTTTTCATGGATATGCTTGTATTTTATCATAGATAAAAAAAAGAAACGAGCATGGTCTGCCGTTTTAAGTAAAAAAGAATGGAGAACGACTTCAAAAGTCGTTCTCCATTCCTATACATCGTATCTGTTATGTGGATGCTTACGCTTTGTTAGCTGAACCAAACCAGTCGATATGAGCTTTCGCATCTTCAACGATTGCTGCTTTACCTGGAGCTAATAATTTACGAGGGTCGAATCCTTTACCTTCTTTATCTTTACCAGCTTCGATATATTTACGAGTAGCTGCAGCAAATGATAACTGGAATTCAGTGTTAACATTTACTTTTGAGATACCCATTGAGATAGCTTTTTCGATTTGATCTTGAGGAATACCTGATCCGCCATGTAATACTAAAGGCATGTCTGGACCTACAGCATCAGCAATTGCTTGTAAGTGGTCAAATGCTAATCCTTTCCAGTTTTCTGGATATTGACCGTGGATGTTACCGATACCGCAAGCTAAGTAGTCGATACCTGTAGCAACCATTTGTTTGCATTCTTCGATGTCAGCTAATTCGCCGTTACCAATGATTCCGTCTTCTTCTCCGCCGATTGAACCAACTTCACATTCAACTGAGATACCTTTTGCGTGTGCTTTTTCAACAACGTCTTTAGCTAATTTCAAGTTTTCTTCGAATGGTAGATGTGAACCATCGAACATTACTGAAGTATAGCCTAGTTCGATACATTCCAAAGCAGCTTCGTAGTCACCATGGTCTAAGTGGATAGCAACTGGAACAGTGATGTTCATTGCTTCAACTAAATCAGTGATCAAATCTTTACAGATTTTGTAACCACCCATGTATTTAGCTGCACCCATTGATGTTTGGATAAGTACTGGTGCTTGTTTTGCTTCAGCCGCTTCAAGAATTGCTTGAGTCCATTCCAAGTTGTTTGTGTTGAACCCGCCGACAGCGTAACCACCTTTACGAGCAGCTTTTAAAAATTCAGCTCCTGATACTACTGGCATAATAAAATTCCTCCTAAGTTTTGTAAAACTAAATTTGTTAAGACAATTCTTAACCAACGACCCTATTTTACCAAACATTTCGGTAGTTTTCTACTAAAATCAATGAAAATGAAAATTTTCAAGAAGTTTTTTGCAAAAAATAAAATGCTTAATCGCTCTTTACTCAAAAAAAGTCTTTTACTTCCTATCTTTTTTCCTATAAATAATAACAAATCAGAAAAAGAGAAAAGTAACAAGAAAATTGCTTATCCCCTTCTCTTGATACTTTTCTCTTTCTATCAAGCTAAAAAATTATTTTGTTTCATGATCTGCTAATGATGCTCCGACAAATGCTTTGATTAATTTTTGCGGACGATTTGGACGAGAAATCAATTCTGGGTGGAATTGGCATCCCACAAAGAATTTCTTCTCTGGCAGTTCTACGATTTCTACTAAACGGTTGTCTGGTGAGACACCTGAAAAGACTAGTCCTTGTTCTTCAAACATTTGACGATATTTGTTGTTGAACTCATAGCGGTGACGGTGACGTTCTTGCACAACATCAGCTCCATCATATGCTTCAGCCGTCTTCGTTCCTTTTTTGATTTTACATGGGTATAATCCAAGGCGTAAAGTTCCACCCAAATTCTCGATGTTTTCCTGATCAGCCATTAAATCAATAATGTTGTTTGCTGTATCTGGATTCGTTTCAGCTGATGCCGCATCTTCCAACCCAACGACGTTACGTGCAAATTCGACACAAGCCATCTGCATACCAAGACAAATCCCTAAAAATGGAACGTCACTTTCGCGAGCATAACGAATTGCTTCGATTTTCCCTTCTACTCCGCGATCGCCGAAACCGCCAGGAACTAAGATTCCATCTGCATCTTTCAAACGTTCTTCTACATTTTCTCTCGTTAATTCTTGTGCTTTGATCCAATCGATCTCGATGTCTGAGTTATAGGCGAAACCAGAATGTTTCAATGCTTCAACTACTGAGATATATGCATCTGGTAACTCGACGTATTTACCGACAAGTGCAATCCGTACTTTTTTCTTCAAGTTCAAGACACGTTCTTCTAATTCTTTCCATTCTGTCATGTCTGCTTCTGGTGTATCTAGTTTCAAATGGTCGCAAACGATTTGATCCATTCCTTGTGCTTGTAAAACTAACGGGATGGAGTAAAGTGTATCTACATCTGGCGACTCGATGACTGCTTCTGGCTCGACATCACAAAATTGTGCCAATTTGTTTTTCACGCTTTGAGAAACAGGTTGCTCTGTACGTACCACCAAAATATTCGGTTGGATACCTAAACCACGTAGCTCTTTTACACTGTGCTGCGTTGGTTTAGTTTTCATTTCTCCAGCAGCTTTCAAGTAAGGGATCAATGTTGTATGGATATACATAACATTATCTGTACCGACATCTGCTTTCATTTGACGAAGTGCTTCAAGGAATGGCAAAGATTCTATATCTCCTACCGTTCCTCCTACTTCTGTAATGATCACATCTGAATCAGTCATTTTAGCTGCTCGCATGATTTTTTCTTTGATCTCATTTGTAATATGAGGAATAACTTGAACTGTTGCTCCCAAGTATTCGCCCTTACGTTCTTTACGCAAAACTTCAGAATAGATTTTTCCTGTCGTCACGTTGGAGTATTTGTTCAAATTGATGTCAATAAAACGTTCGTAGTGGCCCAGATCCAAATCTGTTTCAGCACCATCATCTGTTACGAATACTTCTCCGTGCTGATATGGGCTCATCGTCCCTGGATCCACATTGATGTATGGATCAAATTTTTGGATAGTTACTTTTAAGCCGCGGTTTTTCAATAAGCGTCCTAAAGAAGCTGCAACAATCCCTTTTCCGATTGATGAAACGACACCGCCGGTCACAAAAATATATTTTGTCATAAGTTCAAAAACTCCTTTTTAATTTATGTGCAGGAAAAGTCTCAGAAAATAAACAAAGCTCCCTATTCTTTAATAAGAATAGGGAGCCGAAATTTCTGTAAACTTCTGACCCTTTAAAAGGGTGCCCAAGGTGTATAATACAAGCTGACTGAGGGAAAGTCAAGTACTCAAATGAAGACTATCCGCTTACAATTTTTTCTTTTTCGATATCCTTTGAGAAATTATTTCTTAAGTCCTTTATGAGTGCAAAAAAATTCAACCCACATAATAGGCTTTAGATAAACATAGCTAACGTTAAACTTAAGCAAATCAGGAAATCTTTACTGAAAAATTTTAAGTGAAACAATAGATAAAAAATAAGGAGGTGCGACAAACGTCGTGCCCCCTTTATTTCTAAATAAACGGTGTTCAAAAGCCAGTTTCTCGGTATTAAGCCAAATTTATGCAAAAATTTGAGGAACCATTTTCACAAAATTTTTCTTAATACTCGAAACTAAACGTCTTTTTCACAACCTCTTGATAAACGGTGTTCAAAGACTTGCATCTGCGGTAATAAGTCCAACCAAGTC
>NZ_KV833947.1:0-31928 GCF_001837725.1 Enterococcus sp. HMSC072F02 | reverse complement strand
ACTCAGGTCAAACCGCTGATTTCACAACCTCTAATTCACGGCATTCCTCTTTTAATAAAGTTCTAGATATTGTTCTCTTTCCCACTCGGAAACAGTTTGTCTGAATGCCGCCCATTCGAGACGTTTTGCTTCAACAAAATTTGAGAAGATATGTTGTCCTAATGCATCAATCATTACATTATCCTTACGTAATTCCTTGATAGCATTATGGATAGTTGAAGGTAAGTCTTGGATATGTGCAGCTTCTCTTTCTTCCTCATCCATGACATAAATGTTACGGTCAACAGCGGCTGGCGGTGTGATCTGATTACGGATACCGTCTAGTCCTGCTTGCAATAATACTGCCATTGCCAAGTATGGGTTTGCAGATGGATCAACTGAACGCAATTCCAGACGTGTGGACAAACCGCGAGATTCTGGTACACGTACTAATGGCGAACGATTACGACCGCTCCATGCGACATAAACAGGCGCTTCATAACCTGGAACGAGACGTTTATAAGAATTGACTGTTGGATTGCAAACGGCTGTATAGGCACGAGCATGTTTCAGCAAACCGCCTAAGAAATGATACGCTGTTTCACTTAGTTCCAATTCACCGTCTTTATCATAGAAGACATTTCCTTCATCATTGAATAAAGACATATTGCAATGCATACCAGAACCATTGATTCCAAATAACGGTTTCGGCATGAAAGTTGCGTGAAGTCCGTGCTTGCGTGCAATCGTTTTGACAACGAGCTTGAAGGTTTGGATATTATCACAAGCATCTACTACATCCGCATATTTAAAGTCAATTTCATGCTGTCCTGGCGCTACTTCATGATGTGAAGCTTCTACTTCAAAGCCTAAGCTTTCTAATTCCAACACGATGTCACGGCGGCAATTTTCACCTAAATCTGTTGGTGCAAAATCAAAATAACCACCTTTATCATTCAAGGTCGTTGTGATCCCACCGTCTTCGTCTAATTTAAATAAGAAAAATTCTGGTTCAGGTCCTAAATTGAAAGAGGTAAAACCAAGGTCGCGCATGTCTTTCAATGCTCGTTTCAAATTCCCACGAGGATCACCGGCAAATGGTGTCCCATCTGGATTATAGATATCACAAATTAAACGAGCAACTTTTCCATGAGCACTTTCCCATGGGAAGATCATCCAAGTGGAGAGATCTGGATACAAATACATATCGCTTTCTTCAATTCGAACAAATCCTTCAATCGAAGAACCGTCAAACATCATTTTGTTTTCTAACACTTTGTCGATCTGGCTCACTGGAACTTCTACATTTTTAATCGTACCTAAGATGTCTGTGAACATCAATCGTAAAAATCGTACATTTTCTTCCTCAATGATTCGTTTGATCTCTTCACCTGTTATCTGTTTCTTTACCATGGTATCCCTCTTCCTTTTTTAATTTATTCAGTCAAAGAATTGTCTTTGCAATCCTTGCGACTGATAATGACCTGTTTTGCTTAACCCACCTTGCGCCAAAATCTCATCACGAAAAATTTGTCGAACGTCATGATCTGTCAACGGCTTCTTGCTTTTTGCTTCTTGTTTTTTCGCCTGTGCCATTTCGTATACACGTTTGATCCCAGCCATGTTTAACCCGTCTGAAAGATAATCTTTGATCTCAAGCAGCATATCGATATCATTCAACGAATACATGCGGCGATTTCCTTCACTTCGTTCCGGATGAACTAAATCTTGTTCTTCATAGTAGCGAATTTGCCGAGCAGATAAATCAGTCAGCTTCATAACTGTACCAATTGGAAATACGGACATAGATCGGCGCAATTCCTTTTCTCCCATCAGACGTCCCCTTTCGTTTTATAAGTTGGCTAAAGTGTACCAATTAAAAAAAATATTGTCAACTGCATATGTTAGGTTTTCTAACATGAGACCTCTATTTTTTTATAAAATAACAAAAAACATGAACGCAAAAAAAGGTATCTAGTTGATTTTCGTACCAGATACCTTTTACTTTCATTGTACTATGCTATTCTTTCTCAGTGATTTTTATTGTAAAAAAACAAAATTTTATTTGCTTTTTCTCAACCATTTTGAATCATTTTTTGCAAAGCCTCTCACTTCATACTCGTTTGATTCTTCCATGTAGGCTTCGTCCAAAACCATCGTTTGTCTTCTCAACTCACTTAATTTCTGTCCTTCATTGCTTGGCACAGACAGTGTATAAGGTGTCATCAGTTCCATCAGTTGACGCTTGATTGCTTCGATCAATGCCGTCTTCCCTTCTTTCGTTTGAGCAGAAATCAAGACATTAGGGAATAATGTGGGCGTAAACATCGCTGGATCAATCTGGTCTGCCTTATTGTAAACAGTCAGTATCGGCATTTCTTTCATATTCAATTCATCCATCAATTTTAGTACAGTCTGCTCCTGTAAAATGCGATCTGGAGAACTGGCATCGACTACATGCAACAAAAGATCCATATTCTGACTTTCTTCTAGCGTAGAATGGAAAGCATCGATCAGTTGCGTAGGCAGATCTTGGATGAACCCGACGGTATCTGTTACTGTAATCTCAAATCCTTCAGCAAAACGCCATCTTTTAGTCAATGGATCTAACGTTGCAAACAACTGATCTTTTGAATAAGTATCCGCTTGTGTCAATAAATTCAAGATGGTTGATTTTCCAGCATTCGTGTAGCCTATAAGACCAATCTGAAAAATCTCACTGTTTTTTCTTTTTTGACGATTGCGCTCTCGATGGGCTTCTACTTCTTTCAATTCTTTCTTAACAGCAAAAATTTTATTCCGTATATGTCGGCGGTCTGTTTCTAACTTTGTTTCACCTGGTCCTCTTGTTCCAATCCCACCACCAAGACGAGACAATGTTTTCCCTTGCCCCACTAAACGAGGCAGAAGATATTCTAACTGAGCAAGTTCAACTTGCAGCTTTCCTTCTTTCGAACGAGCACGCATCGCAAAAATATCTAGGATCAGCTGTACTCGATCAATCACCGGAAGGCCAACAGCATCCGTAATCAGTTGACTCTGTCTCGGAGTCAGTTCATGATTAAAGATGATCAAATCTGCTTCATGCGCATCTGCTTTTTGAACTAATTCTTGTAATTTCCCTTTCCCGATAATCGTTTGCCGATCTACTTGTGGTCTCTTCTGTGTAATTGTGAATACGACTTCTCCTGATGCGGTGTTCGTCAGCTGAACTAGCTCTTCCATTGACTCTGAAAAGTAACGCTGGTTTGCTTCGGTTTCTACCCCTACGATGATTACTTTTTCTTCCATTTTATTCCGCCTCCAGCCATTTTTTGATTGTTTGCTCAATCTGACTTTTTTGATTTGGCTCACTTATAAGATCAAACCACTGTGCATCCAAACGGTTCCGAAACCACGTTAACTGACGTTTCGCGTATCTTCTCGAATGTAGTTTGACTTGTTCTGTTGCTTCTTCCAATGTTTCTTTCCCTTCAAAATAAGGAAAAAATTCTTTATATCCAATCCCTTGACTGGCTTGGACTTCTCCAAGCTCATATACCTTACGTGCTTCTGCTACCAAGCCTTCTGCTAGCATCAAATCGACTCTGTGATTGATTCGATCATACAGGATATCACGCTTCGTATCTAACCCAATCATGAGGTAATCATATAATCGCTTTGGCTCTTCTTTAGGTGCCGTGATACTATGCCCTGTCGTCTCCAAAACTTCCAGAGCTCTTATCACTTTGCGTTGATTGTTCCAGTGGATTTTCTCAGCAGCTGCCGGATCTTTTTCTTTCAACTGATTCCATAACGCTTGGGAACCAATTGTCTCGGCTAACGTTTCATACTTTTTTCTAATCTCAGGATTCGCTTCTTCTGTCGCCCCTAACTGGTAATCGTATAGAAGAGATTGGATATACAGACCCGTGCCACCAGCTATGATAGGTAGATGCTCTCGGTTCGCAATCTCAGTAATCAATTGTCGACCTGAACGCTGAAAATCAGCGGCTGAGTAATGTTGAGTAGGTTCGATCACATCAATCAAATGATGCGGAACATCATTCATCTCTTCTTCTTTGATTTTTGCTGTACCGATATCCAGATTTTTATAGATTTGCAATGAATCACCGCTGATGATCTCTCCTCTAAATAGTTGTGCGAGTTCCACACTTAGCGCTGTTTTACCGACTGCTGTCGGACCGACGATCACTAATACTTTTTCCATATTTTACCTACTTTTCGTTGATTGTTTCCACCGAAGAGCTTTCTCCGGAAAATCAGTTATTATTCCATCTATTTTGAGTTCTTGACATTTGGCCATTTCTTCTTCATCATTGATCGTCCATGCACGAATTGCTTTTGGAAAATCAGCTGCCTGGACAGGATGTTCGAACAACCAAGTATTTTTTGGATGTACTCCTTCTATATAAGGGGTTTCTGCTGCTAGTTGGATCTTTTTATCAGAAGTACTCATCAATAAGTCCAGCTGTATCTCTGGTTCCAATAACGCGATTTTTTCCAAAGAAGCCAAATGAAAGCTGCAATATGCATGTTGAAAAGGCCAATCTCTGCTTTTTAATGTTTCGGCTAATTTTTCTTCGATACCGGGATATTCATACTGATCAGTTTTAATTTCGATCATTAGCATCCCTCGGTAATTTTTTTGGAGAAGCAGTCCTAAAACTTCTTTCAATTCAGGGACTTTAGCTGCTGGAAATTCTTTGCTGAATTTGCCTCCTGCATTCAATTTTTTGAGTTCTTCCAATGTTTTTTCTCGAATCAGCCCTTTACCGTTAGTCGTCCGATCCACTTCTTCATCATGCATAACGATCAAATAACCATCTTTGCTTAGATGAACATCTAGTTCGATACCATCTGCACCCACTCGTACAGCTTCTGCAAATGCAGGAAGCGTATTTTCTGGGTGGGTACCGCTGCTTCCGCGATGAGCATAGATTTGTAACATCTTTCTTCACTCCGTTCAATTCTATTGTATCATTAAGAAAAAAAGAAAGCATTGCCACGCTCTCATGTGCAACGGCAATACTTCAAAATATCAGCTCCAAACATCATCTTTCGAGAAGAAACCAATCGGCTGGCGCGTCATAGTCTTCAACTGTGCTTTTTTTTCATTGATCATTTCAGTCAAACTATCCGTAAAATTCTCTAAAATCACGCGTCCGCCTTTATAAGCATATCCACCAATCTTCATTGTTTCATCTGGAGATAAAATCACTTTTCGATGGGAGATGTTCTTAAACAGCTCGTCTAAAATATAATTTGGCAGATAAAAACTATTCTGCGCTGAAAATGATTGGAGATATGCAAAATCGTCAATCGTGATATAACAATCATCGAATGCATCAAAGCTGACATATTCTTCCATCAGCGTCGTCCGTTTTTGCAAGATCTCGTTGATCTTTTTATTTAATTGGTTCAGCGTCTCGATTTCTTTGACTTTCAATTCCAATTCACGTCTACGCTGTTCTTTATTTTCCAAGTGACGCATTTGCAGTATCATGCCGATATAGACAACTACAGCACCCGTCAACACGCCGATAAGACCGGTAATACCAACTATCAATCTGTTGTTCCTCCTTGTTTTGCTTCTCTGCTTATCATACCATAAAGCAGGTTTATGCGACTAATTTGCCTAAGTTTTTTATTTGACCTTTTTTGACCAAAAATGTATACTACTTTTTAGGTATTAGAAACTAAATTATGGTACACTATTTCTAAACGAAACCAAGGAGGAACTCTATTATGAATTTAATTCCTACAGTCATTGAACAATCATCACGAGGCGAAAGAGCTTATGATATCTACTCACGTTTATTGAAAGACCGTATCATCATGTTAAGCGGCCAAGTAACTGATGATCTTGCTAATTCGATCATCGCCCAATTGCTTTTCTTAGATGCTCAAGATTCTGAAAAAGATATCTATCTTTATATCAATTCTCCTGGTGGTTCAGTTACAGCAGGTATGGCTATCTACGATACAATGAACTTTGTCAAAGCTGATGTCCAAACAATCGTTATGGGTATGGCTGCTTCAATGGGAAGCTTCTTGCTGACAGCTGGTACAAAAGGGAAACGATTTGCTTTACCAAATGCTGAGATTATGATCCATCAACCTCTTGGCGGCGCTCAAGGTCAAGCAACCGAAATCGAAATTGCGGCACGTCATATTTTACAAACACGCGAACGCTTAAACAAAATTTTAGCTGAACGCACTGGCCAACCGCTTGAAGTGATTGAAAAAGATACAGACCGTGACAACTATATGACAGCTGAACAAGCAAAAGCATATGGATTGATTGATGAAGTCATGGAAAACAGTTCTTCATTAAATTAATCTTTTTCAAAGGAAGCTTTTTAAGCCTTCTTATCTAAACCACATAAAAAAGGATGGCCAGCTCAAACTGACCATCCTTTTTTGATTTTTATGGATGCTACTGCCTATCTTTGCTCCTTGAATTTTCCTTGCGCATGCATCCGACCTATTTCGACATAATGCTGGATGTTTTCTTTGTTTTTTTGGATTTCTTCTTTTGTTAAAGGTCGGATCACTTTAGCTGGGCGACCAAACGCCAAAACATTAGGAGGAATAACTTTTCCTTCTGTTACTAATGATCCAGCACCAATCAAACTATTCTCACCAATAACCGCATGATTCAATATCGTGGTTCCCATCCCGATCAGCGCCCCTTTTTCGATTGTACAGCCATGTAGCATGCACTGATGTCCTACCGTCACATTCTCCGCAATATCCACAGGTGCATCATGATCGACATGGACGATTGTACCATCTTGGATATTCGTTCTTTGTCCTACTTTTATCCAATTACTGTCCCCGCGTAAAACTGCTTGATACCAGATCGTCACATCTTCTGACAATGTCACGTCACCAATCACTGTAGCATTTGATGCTATAAACCGTTCCATCTCTATTTTCTCCTTTCGTTTTTTGTAGAAACTAATCCTATTGAATAAATGTATCATAGCATATATTTATTTTATAAGAAAAAAACAGGTAAAACCTGCTCAGTCCAGATGCCTATTTGCGCTATCTGGTAAACTGACGTTTTACCTGTTTATTGTACCTCTATATTTTCTTCTATTACTTTCTTCAAAACTAATTCGTACACTTCGATTTGTGCTGCCAAACGTTCGATTTGAAACTCATTTTCAAAAAAATCAGCTGAATCAAGTGGTTTTGTCTGACAGACGTGCGTTAAACGATCAATTTCTCTTTTGGCTTCAGTGATTTTTTCATTTAAAAACTGTTCCATCTCCGTGCCCTCACTTTTTTTGATAACCTTACTTTACCATTATCAAGAAAGGAGAACAAAAAATAAGTTTCAAACTGTTTTACCCTTCTATGATTTATCCTGCTTCCTCAGCAAATTGGCTGTTATACAGTTTTTCATAAAATCCGCCTTGTGCCAATAAACTCTCATGTGTTCCTTTTTCAATGATCTGACCTTGATCCATCACTAGAATCAGATCTGCATCGCGTATCGTCGATAAACGGTGAGCAATGACAAAACTTGTCCGCCCCTCCATCACGCGATCCATCGCTTTTTGAATCAACGCTTCTAAACGAGTGTCTACTGAACTTGTCGCTTCATCCAAAATCAAAATTTTAGGATCTGAAACCACTGCTCGGGCAATCGTCAGTAACTGTTTTTGTCCTAAAGACACATTGTCTCCCTCAGCATTTATGGGCATCTCATATCCATCTGGCATTGTCCGGATAAAATGGTCTACGTTTGCTGTTTTTGCAGCATCTACTACTTCATAATCTGTCGCATCAAGCTTTCCGAAACGGATATTATCGGCAATCGTTCCTTGATAGAGCCATGCATCTTGTAAGACCATACCAAATAGCGAACGGACGTCACTGCGGCTCATTGATTTGGTATCAATCCCGTCGATCCTGATAGCTCCTTTGTCTACGTCGTAAAAACGCATCAATAGATTGATCAAGGTCGTCTTGCCGGCACCGGTCGGACCGACGACAGCCACGGTTTGACCTGCTTTCACTTCAAAGTTCAAATCTTGAATCAATGGTTTCTTCGGATCATACGCAAAATCGACATGATTGAATGTCACATCTCCTAAAATCGTTTCTGGCAGTGAAACATCTACTTTGTTTTCTTTTTCTTCTGGCTCATCTAAAATCTCGAATACACGTTTTGTTGCCGCTGATGCACTTTGCAAAACAGAAGACAATTGGGTCACGTTCCCCATCGGCTGGCTGATTTGCCAAATATATTGGATGAATGCCTGAAGTTGACCAACAACGATCGCCCCAGTAATAACATAGAAACTTCCTAGAACAGCCATACCAATATAAGTAGCATAGGCAGTTAGTTGAACTAATGGCAGCATCAACCCAGAAATGAACGCTGCGCGGAACCCAAAGTATTTCAAGCTGTGATTTACTTTTTTGAATCCTTCCAATGTTTCTTTTTCGCGTCCGTATACTTTCAATACACTGAAACCTGTCATATTTTCTTGAACGTAGCCGTTTAGCTCACCAAGCGAATTCTGCATGCTTTGAAAATATTTCTGCGAAGCATTGATTACTCGTTTGGAGATCCAGATCGATGTTGGAATCATGATCATAGAGATCAGCGCCATCATCGGCTGGATATAAAACATCATTGCTGCAGCCAACGTAATTCCCAATATCGCATTTACGATTCCAATAAAAGCTTGTTGTAAAGCACCGCTGACTGCATCTACATCATTCGTCACACGAGACAAAATATTTCCTTGTTGGTTTTTATCGAAATAAGAAACCGGAAGGCGATTGATTTTTTCTTCTATGTCTCTTCGCAAATCATGCATGGCACTTTGAACGACATTTGTCATCAAAACCCCAGAAAGCAATTGCGAAATACAATACCCTATTCCGACCACTGTGATCCAAATAAGACATTTGAATATATAAGAAAAATTGATTGATTCGCCATTGGCAATATTACGACTGATTTCTGTAGTAGGAAGTCCTGTAACATATGGCAAAGCCACGTTGAAAGCCACTGTCAGAACTGTAAATAGGATCACTAGAAGAAATGTCCCACGATACGGTCTGATATATCGAGCTAAACGTTTTAAGGAAGAAAAGGTTTTTTTCATGCTAGTTCCTCCTTTGATAATTGAGAAGCGGCAATATCATAATAAATCGGGCATTTTTCCAACAACTCCCGATGTGTCCCCATACCGACGACTTCTCCTTCATTTAATACGATGATCTTATCTGCATGCATGATCGTTCCCACACGTTGTGCTACGATCAACACAGTAGACTCTGTTGTTTCTTTTTTCAGACGAGCACGTAACTTCGCATCCGTTTGATAATCTAATGCAGAAAAGCTGTCATCAAAAATATATATTTCCGGACGGCGTATGATGGCTCTGGCTATTGCCAATCGTTGTTTTTGTCCACCTGAAAAATTGGAACCACCTTCTGATAAATGTTCGTCAAATCCATCTGGTTTTCGAGAAATGAATTCTGAAGCTTGAGCAATCTCAGCTGCACGTTCCATTTCTTCTTGTGTGGCATCTTCTTTCCCGTATCGCAAATTATCGGCAATCGTTCCAGTAAATAGCAGCGCTTTTTGCGGAATAAACCCAATCTTATCTCGCAACTTGCTTAACCGATAATCTCTCACGTCTACTCCATCGACCAAGATCTTTCCTTCACTCACATCATAAAAGCGAGGAATCAATTGAATCAACGTAGATTTTCCGCTACCGGTACTTCCAATAAAAGCAACGGTTTCTCCTGGAGAGGCTGTAAAACTGACATTTCGAATCACTGGCTCTTGCGAATGGCCTGGATAAGCAAATGTTACATTTTGAAATTCGATATACCCTTTAGTCTTCGTATCCGATATACCATTTGGATCTTCTACAATCGAAGGTTTGGCATCTAGTGCCTCTTGGATACGTCCAGCTGAAACGGCTGCTCTTGGATACATCATGAACACACTGGCAAATAACATGAATGAGAATAAGGCATGGAATATATACTCGATAAATGCAATCAAATCTCCTACCCGAAGTTCGCCAGCATCGATTTGCACTGCCCCGCTCCAAATGATCAATACCATCACGATATTAAATAAGAAATAAAAACCTGGTTGTGCAACAGCCATCAAACGGAACAAGCTTTTCGAACTAGCAGCATAATTCTCGTTGACTACAGCAAAGCGTTTTTCTTCAAACTTTTCATTGACGAATGCACGAATCACACGCAATCCTGAAAGGTTTTCCCGCAAGATACTATTGATTTTATCTAAGTTTTTTTGTTGTTTTTTAGATAACGGCTCAGACACCTTAGCAATCGCTACGACCGCCAATAATAGCAAAGGCAATGCGCCTACTACATACAAGCTGAGTGTCACACTTGTACGCATGACCATGTACAAACTGACAACGAACATCATCGGCGCCATGAAACCGATACGCAAAATATTTTGCAGGAACAACATGATCTGATAAGCATCATTTGTTGTACGAGTAATCAAGGAAGATACGCCTAAATTTTCGTACTCCTGATGCGAATAGCTTTGGATCTTTTCGAACAAATCATCTCGAATATCTGCTACGATATTGGTCGTGATCCTCGAACCAAAATAACCTAACAAGATATTCAAAATAATACCGATTACGGTAATAACGATCATAAATATCCCTTGCTGTTTCACATAATCAAAATCATCATTGCGGATTCCTACATCAATCATACGTGCTAAAATCGTAGGAAGTCCTAATTCAATCAAAATAAAACCGAATACGCATATGAAATTGAAAAACAAGAATTTCTTATAACGCATAGTATAATGCCACATTAGTTTCACTTTCTCATCTCCTTTTAATCTTTTGTTACATTTTCATTACTAAAAATGATAGCACAACGAACCTATTAATAGAACACTTCTCTCATAAAAAAGTCATTATAATTATAGTAAAATGATAAACGTTGATTTTTTCTTTCAATCTAGTTGATTTCTATACTTATTTGCTGTTTTATGCTAGAATAACAATTAATTGTTGTATATTTTTTATACAGAAGGTACGGTTGAAAAAATATCCGAACAGATGAGCAAAAACGAGGCTTGTCTCTTTGACTCGAATCCAGTATTCTAGTCAAAGCATATGAAAAACTAGGTGGCTTGTCCCCTCGTTTTGTG
Source organism: Enterococcus sp. HMSC072F02 (assembly GCF_001837725.1). Taxonomy (NCBI): domain Bacteria; kingdom Bacillati; phylum Bacillota; class Bacilli; order Lactobacillales; family Enterococcaceae; genus Enterococcus; species Enterococcus sp. HMSC072F02. Next base: position 20,755 of record NZ_KV833947.1, on the reverse strand, counting down.
TTGTCTAAAAAAATCAACTAGCTAAATCACTGCTTTACGCAGATAAAGGAGACAAAACAATGATCTATAAAGTTTATTATCAAGAAACAAAAGTACGTAACCCTAAACGGGAAGAAACAAAATCTCTTTACATTGAGGCAAAAAGCGATGTAGACGCTCGCCAACGTGTGGAAGAAAATACCCCATACAATATTGAATTCGTTCAACTTCTAGAAGGAAGTCATCTAGAATACGAAAAAGAAAATGCTGATTTCTCATTAGTGGAGTTTTAATATGAAACTTTCCATCAAAAATAATGAGACAGGCGTCTTTGCTATTGGTGGATTAGGTGAAATCGGGAAAAATACGTATGGGGTACAATTCCAAGATGAAATCATTTTGATTGATGCCGGGATCAAGTTCCCGGAAGACGATCTACTTGGAATTGACTATGTCATTCCCGACTACAGCTACATCATACAAAACTTGCACAAAGTAAAAGCCCTAGTGATTACTCACGGGCACGAAGACCACATCGGCGGAATACCCTACTTGCTAAAACAAGCAAATATTCCTATCTATGCTGGTCCTCTCGCATTAGCGTTGATCACGAACAAATTAGATGAGCATGGCTTGCTTCGAGAGGCAGAGCTTCATGAAATCAATGAAGATACGATCATTCGTTTTAGAAAAACTTCTGTCAGCTTTTTCAGAACGACTCATAGTATCCCAGACGCATTAGGAATCGTGGTGAAAACACCTTCTGGTAATATCGTAGCGACTGGAGACTTCAAGTTTGATTTCACTCCCGTTGGCGAACCAGCAAACTTGCATAAAATGGCTCGTATCGGGGAAGAAGGTGTCTTGTGCCTTTTATCTGATAGTACAAATGCTGAGATTCCAACATTTACTAAATCAGAAAAAACGATTGGTCATTCTATCTTGAAGATCTTTTCAAAAATCGAAGGTCGTATTATTTTTGCCAGCTTTGCTTCTAATATCTTCCGTTTGCAGCAAGCAGCAGATGCCGCTGTGGCGACTGGTCGTAAAATCGCTGTTTTCGGACGTAGCATGGAAAATGCCATTGTCAATGGCCAACGTTTAGGATATATCAAAGTTCCAGACGGCACATTTGTAGATGCACATGAAATCAATCGCTTGCCTGCTAACGAAACGATGATCCTATGTACAGGTTCTCAAGGGGAAGCGATGGCCGCTTTGAGCCGTATTGCAAATGGTACCCACCGTCAAATCCAAATCCAGCCAGACGATACAGTGATCTTTTCAAGTTCACCTATCCCTGGTAATACGACAAGTGTCAATCATTTGATCAACTTGCTGTCTGAAGCTGGCGCAGAAGTAATCCATGGAAAAATCAATAACATCCATACTTCTGGTCACGGTGGACAAGAAGAACAAAAATTGATGCTTCGCTTGATGAAACCAAAATATTTTATCCCTGTCCATGGAGAATTCCGCATGCTGAAAGTCCATGCTTCTCTAGCACAAGATGTAGGTGTTCCTGCAGAAAACTGCTTCATCATGGAAAATGGCGATGTTTTAGCGTTAACTAGCGATTCTGCACGTCCTGCTGGGCATTTTGTGGCTGGAGATGTGTATATCGATGGTAGCGGAATCGGTGATATCGGTAATGTCGTTTTACGTGACCGTCACTTGCTTTCAGAAGAAGGTCTTGTATTAGCTGTTGCAACAGTAGATATCAAGAAAAAAGAAATCTTAGCTGGTCCAGATATTCTCTCTCGTGGATTTGTTTACATGCGAGAATCAGGAGAAATGATCAATGAAGCTCAGCGAATCTTATTCCATGCTTTAAGAGAATGTTTAAATGGACCTGACTGTTCAGAATATAAATTGAAAGAAGCGATGACTGGCGCGCTTCAGCCATTCTTATTCGAACGTACAGAAAGGCATCCAATGATTTTACCGATGGTCATGACACCAGATGAAGAATAAGTAAGAGGTTGTGAAATTAGTGCCCTGACCTGAGTATAAGAGAAACCAAACGGAAAACAGGACAAGTTGTTTTTATTTGGCTGTTCTTATTGCTTGATACAGGGCAGCTTTTTCACAACCTCTTAAAATTTATTTACTTTTTCATACAAAAATACCTGCCACAAGAGAAATTTCCTCTTGTGGCAGGTATTTTTGTTACTCGCTTTGTTCTCTCGTAAAAATTGATGCCTACCATCAATTTGATTTACAGATAAAATTAAGCTTTTACAACGTTTGCAGCTTGTGGGCCACGGTCTGATTCTTCAACGTCGAAAGTCACTGCTTGACCTTCTTCTAATGTTTTGAATCCGTCACCTTGGATAGCAGAGAAGTGAACGAATACGTCGCTTCCATCTTCACGTGAGATAAATCCAAATCCTTTTTCAGCGTTGAACCATTTTACTGTTCCGTTTTCCATAATAATATCCTCCTCGTGCCAAAAGCACTTATTTAAATTGTAACATTGCTCGTGTACGATAGAGGTGCAACAGATGTTTCAACTTCTATTCCCAAACAAAATTACAATATAATTGTACACTTGCTTCATTTTTTTTGCAAGAAAGCAACTTACTTCTCTTCCATTAATCCTTCTTCTCTCAAACTAAAATATCGTTTACGTCCGATGATCAAATGATCCAGTACAGTGATACCCATCATTTCTCCACACTTTTGTATCCTTTTAGTAAAATTCATATCCTGTTGTGATGGAATAACATTACCAGACGGATGATTATGTGCTAAAACGATTCTTGCCGCGCAATAACGTACAGCATAATGAAATATTTCTCTAGGATGAGCGACTGACTGATTCAGCGAACCGATGAACACTGTCTTTTTTAAGATCACTTGATTCTTCGTGTCCAAATAAATACAAATCAAATGTTCCTGTTTGTAATCTTTCATTTCCAGAATCAATTGTTGTGCCAGTTCATGGCTAGTACGAATGGCCGGAGCTGCTCTTTCTTGGTCCGTCTGAATGCGGCGGCCTAACTCGATCAAGGCTTTGATTTCGATTGCTTTCACACGTCCTATCCCTCGAATCTCTTCTAACTCATGCAAAGTCGCCTGTCGTAAAGAAGCCAATCCACCAAACGTTTTTAACAGATTGCCAGCAATCGACATCACACTATGAGGGTGTTGACCAGTACGCAGTAAAATGGCTAAAAGCTCCTGATCCGATAAAGCTTCAGCTCCATAAATTTCCATACGTTCTCTTGGTAAAGAGCTAGTTGGTACTTCTTTCATCAATCGTTTTTCCAAAAAAACATCTCCTTTCTATCTTTTCTAAAATAAGATACGAAAAGAGATGGATTTTTATTTTATCAATGCAGGGATTTCATGCAAAGAAGAAACGACCCCAGCCGTTTTTTTGATCAATTCTTGGGAAGGCGGAAGCAAATCTGGCACCATGACTACAGGGATCTCAGCCGCAGAAGCTGCTAAAATACCATTTTGTGAATCTTCTAAAATCAATGTTTCTTTCTTAGCTGTACCTAATTTCTGATTGGCTAATAAAAAAATTTCCGGATCTGGTTTTGCTCGTTGGACATTCTCTGCGGAAATAATCGTCTCAAATCGTTCAAACAGATTGTTCTTCTTCAATAAAAGTTCAATGACAGCTCGTTGGTTACTGGAAGCGACAACTTTGGGAATCTGATGTTCTTCTAAAAAAGAGAGGAGTTCCAACACCCCTGGCTTCATTTGTACAGCTCCTTGTGAAAAGCGCTCAAGCGTTTCCTGGTATGAATCATCTATAAATCTTTGTACGCTTGTTTTGCCGAATTCCGCAAAAATCATATGATAATTCGCCCACACTTCTTCATCGGAAACACCTAAGAATTTTAAATACAGGTCTTTATCATATGGAAAACCCATCCTATCTGCTACTACTTGTGAAGCCTCGTAATATACTAACTCTGTGTCAAACAATAAACCATCCATATCAAAAATCACTGCATTATACTTCATGGTCTCCTCCTAATTGTATTAATAAATGACGAACTTCTGAAATGAAATAAAGCGAACCGGTCACAACTAATACATCTTCATTTGTCATCTTTTCCAATATATCTGCTAATCCGAATTGCCACAATGAAACAATTGATACTCTTTCACTTGCTAAATCTGATACTTCACTTAATTCGATGGCTTTTGGATGTTCAAAGGTTGTCAAATAAATATGGACATTTGGTACTTGCTGCAATCGTTCTAGCATTTCTCTAACATTTTTAGTCCGTAAGGCGGAAAACAAAATGTTGATTTGATATCCTTTGAATTCTTTTTTCAAATTCTCAACAAGCCGGTTCATTGCATGCGTATTATGGGCACCATCTAAAACAACTAATGGCTCGTTACTCAAACGCTCCATTCTTCCTGGCCATCGAGATTTCTTCAACCCCTTCAAAACATCTTTTTCTCGGAAAGGCAGCTTTTCCAATTGACAGTAAACAAAATACAATTCGATGGCTACTCCTGCATTTTCAGCTTGATGTTGCCCTAAAAGCGGCGTGGTTAGTTGAGGGATTTTCCCTGCTTCATTAAAGAATTCAAATACTTCTCCCCAAGTCTCATCAGGATGCAGATAGTTTATTTTATAATTTTCCCCGTATACATAAAGCATCGCATTTTTTTCTTTAGCTGTTTGTTTGATGACATTAAAAGCTTCTGGGCCGATGTTTCCTGTGACAACTGGAACGCCTTGTTTGATGATTCCTGCTTTTTGCGCAGCGATTTCTCCAATCGTCTCTCCAAGTATCTCGGTATGATCAAGCCCAATCGTTGTTATTCCAGTTAGCATCGGTACAGCTACATTGGTAGAATCCAATAAGCCACCTAAGCCCACTTCAATAATCGCTACGTCTACTTTCTTCATCAAAAAATAATCAAATGCCATTGCTGTTAATGTCTCAAATTCAGTGATACCAGCTACTGCTTCAAATTGATCAAGTTGTTTGATCAGCGGCTGATATTTTTTTACAAGCTGGATCAAGTCATTGTCTGGGATACTTTTGCCATTGATTGCAATCCGTTCATTGAACGTTTCGATATAAGGTGAAGTAAACGTTCCAACTATCAGACCAGCTTCTTCTAATAGGCTTCTCAAATAGGCTACAGTAGACCCTTTTCCGTTTGTTCCAGCGATATGGATCGTTTTTACTTTCCTCTCCGGATGACCTACCACTTCTAATAAAGCTTCGACTCGGTCAAGACCAGGACGTGAACCAAATGGTAATCGACTATGGATCCATTCTATTGCTTCTTCAATCGTCATCAACAATTCCCCCATTTCTCTTTTATTATAACAAATAGAAGACATAAGAAAAATAAAAGGACGATAGAGAAAAAAATCTGCTCCGGATACATGATAAATCGCTCTTTTTTCTAAGTAATCAGAGTAGACTAAAAAAGAGGATGCGACAATAATCATGTCACATCCCCTTATTCGGAATAAGTGGTATTCCCCGCTTTTATTGAATAGTACGCAAACTTTCGATTCGTTCTTTGACAGCCGTTTGCTTCTCTAAATAATCTTTTTCTTTTGCACGTTCTGCCTCTACTACTTCTTCCGGCGCATTAGAAACAAACCGTTCATTAGAAAGTTTTACTTGGACACGTTTCACTTCGCTTGTCCATTTTTCCAGTTCTTTTTCTAATCGTTTGATTTCCTCTTCGATATTGATTAATCCTGCTAACGGCAAGAAGATTTCTGCACCTGTCAGAACAGCTGACATCGCTAGATCTGGTGCAGTGATCTCACTTGATATCGTCAACTCTTCTGGGTTGCAGAAGCGTTCGATGTAGCTTGTATTTTCAACTAAAAATTGATCGATTTTAGCATCGTTTGTTTTGATTAATAGCGTAATTGGTTTAGACAATGGTGTATTCACTTCTGAACGAATATTTCGAACGGCTCGAATCAATTCCTTCAATACTTCCATTCCTTTAGAAGCAGTTTCATCGTCAAACTCTGGACGTACCACAGGATATTCTGCTACTACTAGAGAATTTCCTTGATGAGGAATATGTTCCCATATTTCTTCTGTGACAAATGGCATGATTGGATGCAACAAACGCAAAATCTGATCCAAGGTATGGACTAGGATACTACGTGTTGTTTGTTTTGAAACAGCATCATCTCCATAAAGTACTTCTTTGCTCATTTCGATATACCAGTCACAAAAATCATCCCAGATAAAGTTATACAGTTGTCTACCGGCTTCACCAAATTCAAAACGATCAAATAATTCAGTTACACGTGCGACTGTTTCGTTCAAACGAGTAAGAATCCAACGGTCAGCCACTGATTTTTCTCCAGATAAATCGATCTCTTCTACGGTCATTCCTTCGATATTCATGATAACGAAACGTGAAGCATTCCAGATTTTATTGATAAAGTTCCATGAAGCATCCATTTTTTCATAGCTGAAGCGAACATCTTGTCCTGGTGCAGAACCATTCGATAAGAACCAACGAAGAGCATCTGCTCCATACTTTTCGATTACTTCCATCGGATCGATCCCATTACCTAATGATTTACTCATCTTCCGCCCTTGTTCGTCACGAATCAATCCATGGATCAAGACATTCTCAAATGGTCGTTCGCCAGTAAATTCCAAACTTTGGAAGATCATTCGGCTTACCCAGAAGAAAATGATGTCATAACCAGTTACTAAGGTGCTAGTAGGGAAGTACCGCTTATAATCTTCGCTTTCCGTGTCTGGCCAGCCCATCGTTGAAAAAGGCCACAATGCTGAACTAAACCAAGTGTCTAAAACATCCGGATCTTGGACCCAGTTTTCACTATCAGCTGGTGCTTCCATTCCTACATACATTTCGCCTGTTTCTTTGTGATACCATGCAGGGATTTGATGTCCCCACCATAATTGTCGTGAAATTACCCAGTCATGGACATTTTCCATCCAACGTAAAAATGTTTGATTGAATCTTGGAGGGAAGAATTCCACTGCTTGATCTGTTTCTTGGTTATCAATGGCTTTTTTTGCTAACGGCGCCATTTTTACAAACCATTGAGTAGACAATCGAGGTTCGACAACGACACCTGTCCGCTCGGAATGTCCCACACTATGGACCATCGTATCGATTTTGATCAATCGGCCGATTTCTTTTAGATCTTGCACGATTGCTTTACGAGCAGCAAAACGATCCATTCCAGCATACTTTCCTGCTAGTTCATTCATTGTACCATCATCATCCATCACATTCACTCGTGGAAGATCATGACGATTACCTACCTCAAAGTCGTTTGGATCATGTGCTGGAGTGATTTTTACTACACCTGTCCCAAACTCCATATCTACATATTTATCTGCAATGATTGGGATTTCTTTATTGACTAAAGGTAGAATCACTTTTTTGCCAATCAGCGCTTGATAACGCTCGTCTTCTGGGTGAACAGCAATCGCCGTATCTCCCAACATCGTTTCTGGCCGGGTCGTCGCAATTTCTACTACGCCTGATCCATCTGCCAGTTCATAGCTCATATGGTAAAAGGCGCCTTCAATGTCTTTATGAATAACTTCGATATCAGATAGAGCTGTTCGTGCTTGAGGGTCCCAATTGATGATGTATTCACCGCGATAGATCAACCCTTTTTCATATAAGGTAACAAAAACTTTACGTACTGCTTCAGATAATCCGTCATCTAATGTAAAACGTTCTCTGCTGTAAGCTAAAGATAATCCCATTTTAGCCCACTGTTCACGGATATGACTTGCATACTCTTCTTTCCATTCCCACACTTGATCGATGAACTTTTCACGACCTAGATCATAGCGAGAAATTCCTTGCTCTCTAAGCTTTGCTTCTACCTTTGCTTGTGTCGCGATTCCTGCATGGTCCATACCAGGCAACCATAAAGTATCATATCCTTGCATTCTCTTTTGACGAATCAGCATATCTTGCAAGGTCGTATCCCAAGCATGCCCTAAATGAAGTTTTCCGGTAACATTTGGGGGTGGGATCACGATTGAATAAGGTTTTGCTTTTTTATCTCCACTCGGTTTAAACAAATCTTGTTCTAACCAATGCTGATAACGTCCAGCTTCAACTTCTTGCGGGTTATATTTTGTTGATAGATTATTTTCTTCCGTCATGCTGTTTTCCTCCTTTAAACTAAAAAACGTCCTAAAATACTTTCGTATTTTAGGACGTATGATTTACGCGGTACCACCTAAATTGCAATAATCAATCATTATTGCCTCTCAAGTGAGTTAACGATCACGACTCGTCTATCTCTACTCCATTCAAGACAGAAACTCCCAAGCTACCTTCACTGGTTGTCATTGAGAACCTTTCAGCAGATAGTTCTCTCTCTAAGAATGAATGTGCCAGTTACTCCTCTTGTTCAGCGTTATGCTTCATTCTACAATGGTTTTTTTTTTTAGTCAACAAGTGGTCGTGAAAAAACCACTTCATTTAGTATTAAAAAATTTTTGAAAGAATTACGACGGATCCTTGCAAGATCAATAAGCCTACTCAAATTTTCCTAAGAAAAAACTTCTGAGTAATTCTCATCAAAGTAAATAAGCGTCTGTAACTCGGTTGTCAAATCAATGTATTGAACATTGACATAAGCTGGGACAGTTACTCGGTCAGGTGCAAAGTTAAGGATAGCGGTTACATTCCCTTTGACAATTTCATCAATAGCAGATTGTGAATATTTACTTGGTACCGTAGAGATTGCTACTGTCACATTTTTTGCTTTGGCTATCTCTGCGAAACGATCAATCGGATAGATCATTTCTCCATCAATGACTCGATTGATCAGTGCTGGATCATTATCAAAGACGCACACGATATTTAGATTTTCATTTCTTCTAAAATTGTTGTGTTTCAATGCTTTGCCAAGATTTCCGTATCCAACTAATGCGATTCGTTTTTCTTCTTTAGTATTAAGGATATTATTGAATACATCGATAAGGAAAGGGACATCATAGCCATATCCGCTTCTGCCTAGCTCGCCTAATTGCGAGAAGTCTCTGCGGATCGTTGCAGAAGGAATTTGGGTGATTTCGCTGAACTCATTTGATTTGATTCTACTTATGCCTGAGTCATCCAGCATCTTTAAGTAGCGTAAATATAAAGGTAACCTTTTCGCAGTTGCTTTTGGCAGTGTATCTGTTTTTTCTCGCATAACGACGCTCCTTGTTAATAATTTCACATATTTAGTGTAACATGTTTCTAACACGGGAGCAAGGTTACAGGTAGGAAGGAAAAGGGTGCGAGACAAATAAAACGACCCAAAAATTAACTATTTGGGTCGCTATTTCATGGGAAATTTTTTTATCATTTATCAGCTAATCTTCGACATTAGTTCAAAACACTAATTTCACAACCACTTATAGCAATTCTGAAAATTCTTCAGTTTTTTCATTAGAAGATTCTGCTTGTATCTCTTCCATCTTCAAACCAGCTAATGCACGTTGGATCATTTCATCTATTGCTAAACGCTCTTCATATTGATGGACCTTTTCCAGTTGAGGGCGTGTTTTTGGCTGTGGAGGCGCAAAAATCGTACAGCAGTCTTCAAAAGGTTGGATAGAAAGATTAAATGTATCGATCTGTTCCGCTACTTCAATGATTTCAAGTTTATCCATTGTCGCTACAGGCCGAATGATTGGCGTATTCGTTACTTCATTGATAGCCACCATACTTTGCAAGGTTTGCGAAGCCACTTGACCTAATGATTCGCCATTCAAAATAACTAGACCATGACGAATACGGCGAATTTCATCGGTCAACCGCAACATCATTCGACGAGTGATCGTCATCCAATATCCTTGTGGCACTGATTTTTTGATTTCTTCTTGAATCTCGGTAAATGGCACTTCAATAAAATGAATTGTTCCTACATAAGGCGCTAGTTTCGCTGTTAAGTCTTTTGCTTTTTGCAGTGCTTGTTCACTTGTATACGGCGGACTAGCAAAATGAACAGCTTCGATTTCCACTCCCCGCTTCATTGCAAAATATCCTGCAACAGGAGAATCAATCCCGCCAGAAAGCATGAGCATTCCTTTTCCGCTTGTTCCTACAGGCAACCCGCCAGCTCCTTTGATCGTTTCATACGACAGATAAGCGCCGTCACGACGAATCTCTACACGTAATGGAATATCGGGCTGACGCATTTGAACTTGGATATGAGGGAAAATATCAAAAACAGCATTGCCTAATGTTTGATTCAATTCATTACTTGTCAATTCAAATTGGTGATCGCTTCTTTTAGCGATAATTTTAAATGTTTCTTTCCCTGTATAAATTTCTTTCATGATGTCTTGAACAGCTTGTTTCAAAACTTCAACATCTTTTTCTACCCGAATACTCGGAGAAAAATTTTGGATCCCAAATATTTTTGCTAGTTTTGGAATAACTAGCTGACTGTCTGCACCATTCAACAAAAGATGCATCCGGTCGCGATCAGCATGGATTTTGATTTCTGGAAATTCTTTCAAAGCTTGTCTGACATTTTGTGCTAGTTGCATGATAAAGCTTTTTCGATTCTTTCCTTTTGTCGAAAGCTCTCCATAACGGACCATAATTTCACTGTATTTCACAAGAACACTCCTCTTTTAATTGATTACAGAAAATTTCTTATAAAGCTGCTTGAAAATAATCATAAATTGCTCCACTTCTGCTAATGAATTATTTTCATCTAGGCTGATTCGAATAGCAGATGTAGCCAAATCATTTGGTACATGCATCGCGTGCAATGTACTGCTTGCCATATGTTTACGTGAGGAGCAGGCACTAGTAGTAGAAACAAATATTTGTTTTTCCTCTAAAGCATGGACGAGAACTTCACCACGAATTCCTTTTAGAGCAAAACATAAAATGTGCGGCGCATAGTCGGTTCCTTCTGAAAAGATCGTCACTTTATCATACGACTTCAACGCATTGATTAAAGCTTCTTTTAAGCGTTGTGTCTGCTCAGGTTTTTGTTCCTTTATCTCTAATGATAAACGTAAAGCTTTAGCCATAGCCACAATACCTGGAACATTTTCTGTCCCACTTCGTTGATTTCTTTCCTGACCTCCACCTGTCAGTAATGGTGCTAAACGACGACCCTTTTTCCAATAAATGAAACCAGTTCCCCGTGGGCCATGGAATTTATGGGCTGAAAATGTTGCAAAATCCACTCTCCCTGTCAACCATTGCGAGAATGGTACTTTTCCGATTGCCTGAACAGCATCTACATGGAAATGAATTTTAGGGAAATCATCCAAAAGATCACTGATTTCCTGGATGGGCTGAATCGATCCTACTTCATTATTCACAGCCATAACAGAGACCAAAACTGTCTCTTTTCTTATTAATTTTTTCAATTCGTCAACACGTACAAATCCGCGTTTATCTACTGGGGCGATACTTACTTCGATTCCTAATTCTTTTAATTGTTCGGCCGTCTCACTGACTGCCGGATGTTCGATTCCTGAAATGATCATATGATTCCCATACTCTCTTTTTTCAATCATCGTTCCTTTTAATACCCAGTTATCTCCTTCTGTTCCTCCTGAAGTAAAAAAGATTTCTTCTGGCTCTGCATGGATCAAATCAGCGATCTGCTTTCTTGCTTGCTGCAACAACCGATTAGCTTGATTGCCCAAATCATGAAGACTTGATGGATTCCCAATAATCCGCTGACTGGTTTTTACATATGCATCTAAGCTTTGCGGAAAGATTGGGGTCGTTGCACTGTTATCAAAATATATCATAAGAAACCCCTCTTTTTTGAAATTCTTTTCTATTATAACGGTTGTCCAAGGTGCTTTCAAGAGCAGGTGGCATTTTCACTTGTTTCCTCTTTCAGATAGACATAAAAAAAGACAAGAACAAGACGGATGGTTGTCTTGTTCTTGCATGATTGCTGCTTTTTTGCTTTATACTAAGTCTGGATGATTAAAATAAAAATCTTCGATGCGTTTGAAAGCACCTGGTTCTACTCGCTCTAATGCTGTACCAATTTCGTCTAATGCTTCTTGATAATGATATTCTTTATTGAATAAATAGTAACTTTTGTCAATCGCTTCCCGAACTTCTTCGTGTGTATGACGATAACGGTTTGCATATTGGAGCATTTGCTCCGTTAGTGCTGCTGCATCTACTAGATCATGTGTCTTCTTATCTAATAATTCTAGACCTTCTTCGCATAGAGCAACTAAACGATTGACTTCCTCCATGTTTACTCGAATTTTATTCAAGACAACACTTAGTTCTTCAATACGATCAGTAGCAACAAAAAAGAATTCTAGGTAATCATTCGGCAAGCCAGGCAAACGTTGTTTCTCTACAAAACGTTTCAAACTACGCAATTTAAATTCGAATGTATCGATCTTTTCTTGCGCTTCTTTTTCGCCTTTTCTCAATTCATGTAATGAGTCGTCGATCTCTACTTGTTGCGTTTCGATATCTTCTAAGACCTTGAAGACTGTTTTATAGAACGTACGCACTTCTGAATAAGGGATTTCGTGTTGGCGGATCTGTGGAATCATCTGTTCATTTTGACGTTCCATTTCTTCCACTTCAGTTTGGAAACCTCGTACACGACCAATTTCATTGTGATTCAATGTATAGCTTTGAGCGGTGTGATCCAACTCAATCAATAATTGACGGTTATTCTTCGTTGTATGTTTGATATACTCTGCAATCGTTGATTGGTTAGTTTTTACATATCTCTGAGCTTCCATTTCTCGTTCTAAGATGTCATATAGCGAATCAATCAAATCAGCTGTTTCTCGGTTTTCGAATTCGACCGTTTCAACTTCTGTTTTTTCAAGATTGGCTAATGAATTTTCAATTCTTCGACTTACTTTTGCGATATCTTCAGCAAGATCTTCTTCAGGGAATACATATTGTTCTTCCATTAATTTCTCATAAGTATCACTGATTTCTTCAAGTTGTTCAGGGAAAGTCGTATGGAGATCTTCATACAGTGGTGGAATTTTTTTCATCAGAGCTTCCACTTCATACGTATGTTTTTCTGCTTTATCTAAAACCTCGCGGGCCTCTACAGGATCGCCGGAAGTATTTAAAGTCACGAATTGCGTAAATTCTTTTTCGATCATCTTGATCTGTTTTTGCAATTCAAAAAGAGCTGGTCCATATTCATGCTCGTCTTCTCTGACTTTTTCTTTCAGTTCTTCATAGACATCAAGCGCCTGCTGGACAGCTAATGAGTTGCGTTCTTCCGTTTCTCGCAATTCCTTCAGACCTTCACGGATTTCCGTTACTTGTTTCTCCATTTGGTCCATTGTTGCTTCTGCTTCAACAACTGCTTTTTTTCCTTTTAAGAACCGAAAACTTTCATTGAGGTTTTCCACTTCAAAAATTTGACTTTCTAATTCAGCGAATGAGGAAGTAGATATGTCATTCCACTTTTGACTCCATTCACGAAAGGTATTTTGGCTTTGCCCAACCAGATGCATTTTTTTAACATCATCGACTTCTTCAATCACTGGCAAGTCAAATAATTCTTCCTTGCGTTTTTCTAAGGCATCCAATCGATCTTGGTTTTTTTTCTTCATCAAGTAACTAACCAAAAAGACGACAATGGCGACTATAATGATTGCAATGACGATTCCGATGATAACATTATTTCCCATTTATGGTTCCTCCGTTTTCAGTATGCATCTTTTTATGCAACAGATGGCGTTCTGCTTGGCATAAATCCAAATAATACGTCTCTCGTGCAAAAGACATCTATTCTAGATTATAGCATACTATTTTCATGCATTCACTAACTTAAACGAAAATCTTTTGTTTTTCATCGTATAAAGATAACAAAAATAGTGACGTACTGATCACTCTGTTTCGTTTGTGCATGCACTCCTATCAGCAGAGCTTTTCCTAGCAAGAGCTTCTTGAATCTGTCGTTGGATTTCTGCCGCGATTTTAGGCTCTGGCGCGTACTCCATCTGCCAGTTCTCAGGTTTCAATACTTTATTTGTTACAGGATCATAATGAGGTTTTCCATCTGGAAACAATTTTCCCATATTTGCCTGATGGACGATATCAAATATTCGATCAGGCGCTATTCCCAATAATGAAAAAGAACCGTAAGTAAAGTAAAGGATATCTGTCAGTGCATCTACTTGTTCAATCAGTGGGTCACTTCCCCACTCTGTTTTATCAAGTATTTTTTCTTCTGCTTTATCTAATGCTTCGTGTAGCAGAGTAACAGCTTCATGTAGTTGTTCTTTACTTGGTGAGGTAGCTGCAACAAATTCAACAAGTTCTTCTATTTTGAATGCAGCACGTGTATGAGCCTCCATCGCAGTAAAAGCTGTGGGGATTTCTGGTCTTCTTGGATCAAAAATTTTGTGAAATGCTTCTACTTTTTGAAAAGGTGTCTCTGATTCCATACTAATGTTTTCCTTCTTTCATTGACTAATAAATCAGACCAAAGTGTTTCAGTCCTTCGTATATGCCATCTTCTTCATTTGATTGGGTCACAAAATCTGCGGCATGTTTTACTTCAATCTGAGCATTTCCCATAGCCACTCCAATTCCTACACCTTTCAGCATCTCGATATCATTGTAATGGTCGCCGAATGCCATGATTTCTTCCATCTCAATTCCGACAGCATTTGCGAAAGCTTGGATGCCTAGCAATTTTGAACCACCTTTTGGGATGATATCTACAGTATACGTATTTGAACGTTGGAAGGTACACTCGGGAAATAGATGTTCTAACTTTTTCTGTTCTGACTCCGGACTAAGCAGTATACATTGGTAAATTGGTTCATTTAATATCTCTAATGTTTCATAACGGTCCTTTTGCCGATGAGGGCTAAAAAGCTGGAGGATTTTTTTCATCAGACGTACCGGGAATTTACGCGGTAAAAAGCTGACTAGCCGCTTGATAAAAATCGATTGTCCTAATAGCATCGTTGTTGATCCATCTAGCCGATTTCTCGCACCAAAAACGATTTGTCGATGGTTAGCATCTGCAAATTCAACAATATGTTCCAATACTTTTTGTTCAAAAGCGTGGTCGATAATCGTTCGATCTGCAGTAAAAACCAGTTGACCATTATACACGACATACATATCTAATTCCAAATCATCAATGATTTCTTTGATCTTTATTGGGCTGCGCCCCGTTGCTACACCGCATAAAATGCCGTTTTTCCGAGCATAGTTAATTGCTTGTTTTGTTGATTCCAATGCTTTTGAACGATTGGTGACCAATGTTCCGTCAATATCAAAAAAAATAGCTTTGATCATAGACTTCGCCCCTTTCATGAATAAAATAAGCCCTTAAAACAGATCCATTTGAGTTGGATTAAGTCCATCCGGCTGGATATTTAATATTTTTTGCAGTGCTAATGCATTTTCAGCCGCATCCCCGCCAGAATTGTTATTAAAAATCACACCTATCTCTTTTGTCTTAGAATCAACTGCTTTGACTTCACATGCTAGTTCTTGTAGTTCTTTTTCTGAATAACGATACAATGTTCTTTTTTTGCGCCAATCTTTATCATTTGCTTGCCATCCCTGAGCATTCCTGCCATGAAATCGAAAAAGAGCAAAGTTCGGATTGGTTACAAATGGATCAAAAGGGATCGTTGTATTCAGCAGCTGCGGCTCATCAATGATGGCTAAAGAAAAAGCGGCTCGAGACATAAAGTTTCTCGTACGTTCAAGAAATTCATCGCTATACCAAGAATAGTCCCGCAATTCTACAGCAACAGGATAACCCTCAAACCACTTTCTAAGTTTGCGCAAGTATTGGACATTTTCTTTTGTACACTTGAATGAAGAGGGGAATTGAATTAAAAAGCAAAAAAGCTTTCCAGCTTCTACCATTGGCGACATGACATCTAAAAAATGCGTAATCATCTCTTCTTCTGTCTGATAATAAGGCTTCCAATCTCCTTGACCGCTGATCCCTTGATAGACTTTGACTACAAAGCGAAAAGATTCAGGTACTTCGTTTATCCAATTCTCAACAGAGGACTTTCGAGGAATCCCATAATAAGCAGTATCTAATTCCACTAAGGGTAGAAATCCGGCATATTCATACAGAGTGTTATTCTTTTTGCCAGTTAATTTGTCATGTTCTTTAAACGATGTTAATCCGATTCTGATCATTTTCGACCACCTTCGTAATTGTTTTCTCTTGACTACTTTTTTGTAAAAGAAACTCAACCAAATACTCCGTGCATTAAGAGGTCAAGGTCGAGTCTTCTTCGTTTAAGTAAGAGTAGCTTTTTTATAATAAGTCTGGCTATTGTTATTCTTCACTGATAGCAAAACTCTTTTATATAGTATACAATAAGATTTAACGGCTATGCAAAATTATTCGTAAGGAAGTCTGTAAAATGAAAAAAATACTTGTACTGCACACCGGCGGAACGATCGCCATGAAAGAAAACATGCTCACTGGCGGTGTTAGTCCTGATGTGGCAAACCCGTTATTAGATGCAGAAATCACGATACCTGAGCATGTGGAACTCTTAGTTGAAGATATCTTCAATCTTCCCTCACCACACATCATGCCTTCTCACATGTTGGTATTAAAAGAACGTATCTTGTCCGCTTATGAATCAGGTATATTCGGAGTGGTGATTACACACGGTACGGATACATTAGAAGAAACTGCCTTTTTTCTTGATACAACGATTGGTGACAAATTACCAATTGTTTTGACTGGGGCAATGCGTTCAAGTAACGAACTTGGAAGTGACGGCCTCTATAATTTTGAAAGTGCTATTCGCGTCGCAAGCTGTGAAGAAGCGGTAGATAAGGGTGTATTAGTGGTCATGAACGATGAGATTCATTCTGCACGCTACGTGACAAAGACCCACACCACAAATGTTGCTACTTTCCGAACGCCTACATTGGGACCAATCGGTTTAGTAACTAAGAATCGAATCTTATTCTTACAAGAACTTTTAGAAACAAAGCGGCTGGATATTTCCGCTGTAAATGGGACTATCCCAATTGTTAAAGCATATGCTGGGATGCAAGGAGACTTATTGGAAGCAATCGCCCATACGAAAGTAGACGGTCTAGTCATTGAAGCTTTAGGTGCCGGAAATCTCCCTCCTCAAGCCTTAGCAGCTTTAGAAAAGCTTCTTGTCCAAAAAATCCCTGTAGTACTTGTTTCTCGTTGTTTCAATGGAATCGCAGAGCCTGTTTATGATTATGAAGGCGGAGGAAAAGAACTAGAAGAAATGGGGATTATTTTCTGCAACAGCATCAATAGTCAAAAAGCACGTTTAAAACTATTGATTGCCGTAAACTATGGTTTGACGGGCGAAGAATTGATTTCGTTTATCCAAAACTAACCATCAATATCTGATAGCTAAACTTAAAAAGAGAGGCTGTGACAAAAGTAGCTTCTTCGAAAACTAAGCCGAAATTTCACAAAAATTTGAGAAGCAATTTTCGTAAATTCCTTCTTATTTCTTGAAGCTGACCACTTCTGTCACAACCTCTTTTTTATTTATTTTTCCATAGAATATTGGCTTCACAATACAGCTGTTCTTGCATTCGGATTTCATGTTTTGTTTTGATACCATTTTCGGTTGGGACTTGTTCAAAATGGCTTTCGATCTCATTCCCGTACTCTACTTCTTTATCAAATCGAATAATTACTTTTTCTGGAACATGCGTAGTCAAAAAGTCATATCCCAATACATCAATGATCCAATTAAAATACATCGCATTATTAACATGCTGATTACTATCGATATCATAAAAACGAACACGATATGGCAACATGAAGCCCGAATCAATCTTTTCAATTTTTTCCTGACGCTTGATTTTTTTGATCTTCTCACTCTCAAAAGGAGCAATGATTTCTTCATTAACACTGCTCATTTTTCGATTCACAAAATCCATCAATACAAAAACAGATTCTATTTTGACTAATTCTTCCCCATCTTCATCATGGATCCAGAAGTTCCGATAACAGAAAAACTTATTGTACTCCATGGCTTGAGTCGTTACTGAAATTACTTCACCGACTCTAGGCAGACGATTAATCTCCATAGAATAATTCGTGATGACCCAAGTCAGTCCAAAGCTATTGACGAATTCACTGCCTCTTCCCAACTGGTCGCTTTGATCTTCAGATGTTTTGATAACTACTCCTAACATCGAAGGAAATGTCATCGTTTGATTGATGTCACACTCATAATATGAAACTTCATGCTTTTTGGTATATTTCTTTGCCAAAAACACGCCCTCCTCTTAAAAACTTTCTAGTAATTGATCTACTTGGGAACCGTAACTTTCTCCAAACATATTCAAATGTGCCAAAAGATAATATAACTGGTAAATCGGTAGTCGATCTTCCCATCCCTCTTCTAATGGAAATATAGTTTGATAGGCATCTAAAAATTCCGGTCGGAAACCGCCGAATAACTGACTCATTGCAATGTCTTGTTCCCGATTCCCATAAGAAACAGCCGGATCGACAAAAATTGGATGTCCTTGCTGGTCAAAGAACACATTACCACTCCACAGGTCTCCATGCAAGAGGCGTGGAGTGATCTTTTTGGGTTCAACCGATTTCAATACTCGTTCTTTAAATTGCAGATACTTTTCTTGCCGCTGTACATTCCAACGATTCGTTTCTTCCGCTAAAGAAATCTGGGCTTCAAGCCGATTTTTAAAGAAAAAAATCCACCAATCTTCTTCAAAAGAATTTTTCTGAATAAGTGTACCTAGATAGTTATCTTTTCGAAAACCAAATTGTGGCGCTGTTTGCTGATGGAGTTTAGCTAAAGCTACAGCAAGATCTCGTTGATCTCCTTTTCCCGGCTCGATCCATTCCATTAACAAATAAGCGCCTTCACTTGTTTCACCCAGCATGTACGTATCTGGTACACGTACGAATGTAGCTAGCTCTTTTAACCCATCTACTTCTGCTTCAAAAAAATCTTTTTTTACATTCGGATGGATTTTCAAAAAATAAGCACGTTGATCTGTTTTTATACGATAAGTTTGATTCACATCGCCGCCAACAACTGGAATCACTTTCCCATTTAGTTTCAGATCAGATAAAACAGTTTGGATATCCATGACTTTTCCCCCTACTCCCAATTTTATTCTATTTTGTCATCCTACTTGTTTCATGATAAAAGGATTATTTCCAATCCTTATCCCTTTATTTAGAATTATAGCACAGGCATCATAAAAATCAGGAGATGGACTTTATAGATAAAAAAGAGCTGACTTAAGCCAGCTCTTTTTATCTATAGCATACTCTTTATTGAACTATTTACCTATGCTAAAGCACCCATTGGATCCCATGGAGCTAGCATAATTGGTTCTTCATTGAACGCATTTAGTTGCTCTTTCGTCAACAAATCTTTTCTGACAACGATTTGGTACGTATATTCGTCCATCCAAGCATCACTCATAACGAAGAAACCGTTCTTTCCAACTTTTTCGCCCCAGCTGTTTTCGACTTTCCATTTTGTTGATTGTCCGTCCACTAAATCAACGCCAGTCAATACCATCGCATGGGTCATCAAACTTTCACCAAAATCCAAACGTTCAGCTTTAGTCATTGTGAAATCCGTATCGAATAGATCATCCATCGAATAAGCATCTAAGGCCATGATGCCACTGGTTCTAGTAGAAGATTGTCCTACATCACAACCAAACCATACAGATTCTCCTTGTTCAAGCTGAGCAATCGCTAATTTTTTGAAAGTTTCCATATCAACATTCAGGTATTTAACTTCTTTCCCGTCAACGACATTCCCTAGCATCTCTACTGTATAAGAACGATTGAATGGTTTGTCTTTTGTTGGTGCATTGATCACACTAATATAATCATCTAATTTTACACCGATGTATTTATCATAAAAAATTTGTGGCGTCAGTCCTCGGTCAAGATGATAGTTTTGTTCTTCATCGCGGTACTCAAAATCGAATTCTTTTGGAGGTGTTCCTAATGAGATGGCTAAGAAGTTATAAATACTTTCTAGCATTTCTTCTTTTTTTTCTTCAATAGCGTCTAATGTTTCTCCTTGAGCAACCATTTCGCGTAACACAACTGCATCTTTACGCAGTAGTTTGTTCAAGTAGTTATTCAAATCTCGAGAATTTGAACTATTCGCACTTTCCGGCATTACCGATTTAGGCACAACACCGTATTTTTGGAATAATGAAACGATCATATCCCATTGACCGCCATCTTGTTGAGGAGTAGTTAGCAAGAAAGCCACTTTTCGGCTATCAATAGCCTCTTTTCCAGTTGCAATAATGTTTTCATAGAAGTAATTTGCCTTTTCATATTTATCCCAGAAAAAAGTGTAATTTTGTGATAATTCAAACTCTTTTAAATGGAATTGATTCAGCATTTTATGACGGAACGTATTCAATGCAGCAAACATCCAACAACGACCCGATTGCATCTGATTAGCCACTTTGCCTGTAGCTAAATCAATAGAAAATACTGGTGTATTCGCCACATGTGCTGAAATATTTTCAGCAGAAGCAGTAATCCCGTTCTTCACGACAGCCCGCTGCAACGCCTGCTGTTTGTTATTTGCTTGAAACTGTTTGTCAAATTTTGTTGTCATATCCGGTGTAATAGCTTTCATCCAATCATCCTTCCAAATCCAAGTTACACTTCGTATTTTACTCTTAAGAATTTAGAAATACAATCTCTTCTATGATGAAATTTTCATTTGAATGAGAATATACTTACAACTTCATGAAGAAAAATGTCATACGGTATACAATAATTTTCAAATCGCCGATTGTAAAATTAAGCTAGACAACTAAA
>NZ_KV833946.1:0-1326 GCF_001837725.1 Enterococcus sp. HMSC072F02 | reverse complement strand
AGTCAAGTCCACAATCCTGTGTAAAATACTATACAATGCTCTCACTATTTTTTACTTGGCAAATTTAATATATTTTCTTGATGAAGAAAGCCACTCATCGTGTTGATCAATAAGGACTGCTCCGATTAAACGATTGGCTGAAACGCAGTTTGGAAAGATACGAATAATTTTTTCTCTTCTGCGCACTTCTTGATTCAGTCGTTCAATTAGATTGGTACTCTTTAGTCGATTGTGGGAATTTCCTTGTACGGTATATTGAAAGGCGTCTTCGAATCCATCATCCAATGATGCGCAAGCTTTTGAATATTTTGGTTGATCGATATAATCATGAATCAATCGATTTTTAGCCTCACGAGCTAAGTTAATATCTGTGAACTTAAAAATTCCTTTAACAGCTTCTCTGAAAGATTTTGAATTTTTTTTAGGAATGGTGGTAAAGATATTTCTTAGGAAGTGAACTTGGCATCTTTGCCAACTTGCGTTGGTGAAGGATTTTCTAATGGCAGAGACTAATCCTTTGTGCGCATCAGAAATAACGAGTTCTGTACCTTGTAAACCGCGTTCTTTTAGGTATTCAAAAAATGTTATCCAGGTCTCTTCGCTTTCGCCACTTTGAATCATGAAGCCGATAATTTCACGGTCGCCATCTTTGGTTATTCCAATCGCTATATGACAGCTTTTTGAGAGTACTCGATTTTCTTCTCGTACTTTTATATAGAGTACATCGGTCATTAAGTAAGGATAATTTTTTTCTGATAATAAACGATTCTGCCACTCGTTAACCATTGGTTCTAGCTGTTCTGTTAAGCTAGAAACGAAGGACTTAGAGACGGATTTACCACAAAGTTCTTCCACAATTTTTGATACTTTACGAGTTGAAACGCCTGATACATACATTTCCAACATTGAAGCAATGAGGGCTTTTTCGTTTCGTTGATAACGTTCAAACACTGTGGGTGAAAAATGGCCATCACGTGTTCTGGGTACTTTTAATTCTAGCGTGCCTATACGTGTCGTAAAGCTGCGCTCATAATAGCCATTTCGTTGACTTTGTCGGTTTTCTGTTCGTTCATATTCTTTTGCTTGAATATATTCTGTTCGTTGATTTTCCATTAGTTGATTAAATACCGTTGTTAAAATATTTTTAGAAACGTCATCCTTTACAGAATATTCAATAATGCTTTGAATCTCTTCGCTTTTCAGTGTAAAATGTACTTGGGTCATGTAAAAGTCCTCCTGGGTATGTTTTTGTCGTTAAAAACATTGTACCGTAAAAGGACTGTTACATGGCCTTTTTACTTTTACACAATTATAAGGACTTTATCT
>NZ_KV833945.1:0-9004 GCF_001837725.1 Enterococcus sp. HMSC072F02 | reverse complement strand
ATTTTTCTGTCTAGTTAATTGTAGCCTATCCAATGGACCCTTCATCCTTGCAAACAATACAGCTAAATCAGTTATCGAATATACGAAGAATGAATCTTATTGGGATCCTAAAAATGTCCATTTAGACACAGTAAAATGGACCTACAATGATGGAAGTGATCCCGATGGGTTATTTAAATCTTACGAAAATGGAGAATTATCTCTTGCTCGTGTTTATCCAAATTCACCAGGATATAAAGACGTAACAAAAGCTTATCCAGATGGTGTGACTTGGTCTCAAACAGGTGGATCCACATACAATTTAACATTTAACTTTAACCGAGGTACATTTGATGCAACTTCAAAAACAACAGATAAAGAAAAAGAAGATACACAGAAAGCTATTTTAGACCGCAATTTCCGTTTAGCTATTCTATTCGGATTTGATAAGAAAAGCTATAACGCACAAAGTGTAGGAGAAGAAGGAGCCACTAAAGCATTACGTAATACACTTGTTCCTGCCGATTTTGTAGAAATTGGCGGAAAACCTTACGGTGATACAGTGGCAAGTAAATTAAAAGCACTGGATTCCGATGCTTTTGGCGATGTAAATTTATCTGATGGACAAGATGGGTATTATAACGCAGACAAAGCCAAAGAATATATGGAAAAAGCAAAAACAGAACTAGAAGCAAAAGGTGTGCAATTCCCTATTCATTTAGATATGCCAGTTGAGGAAACTTCTGAGATTAGTGTCAACATGGTCAAATCTTTGAAAAAATCAGTGGAAACTTCTTTAGGATCAGATAACGTAGTGGTTGATGTTCAACTATTGAATGAAGATAAATATTTAGCTGCTACTTATCAAGCGACGACCGGACAAGCTGGCGACTTTGACATTACAAATGCCTCTGGTTGGGGTCCAGACTACACTGATCCATCTTCTTACTTGAATATCTATGATTCACGCAAAGGGGATATGATCCATACACTTGGACTGGAAGCTTCTGCCGTAGTACAAGGAACGGATCCATCAACTGCTGCGAAAAAAGCAATCAACTTGTCTGAATACGACGCATTATTGGATAAAGCCGCTGCTATCACTGATGATTTAGATGCTCGTTACACTGCTTATGCAGATGCAGAAGCTTGGTTGTTAGATAATGCTTTGCAAGTACCAATTTATGCAGATGGTGGGACGCCGCGTGTCACAAATGTAGTACCATTTAGCGGATCATATGGTTGGGCAGGTATTGCTGCAAACAAATTGAAATATGTAGAAGTACAAAGCGATATCGTCACAACAGATCAATACGACAAAGCGAAGAAAGCTTGGGAAACGAAAAAAGAAGAAACTGCGAAAGAAGCAGAAACAACAAGTTCTAAGTAATTTAGCTGAATGAATAGTAAAAAAGGCTTTCAATTTCTATTGTAGCCTTTTTTACTTATATGATGAAAGAGAGGGAAAATTGTGAAAAGATACCTTTTATTTAGGGTCCTGCGCTCTATACTTAGTATTTTTCTTGTAACTACCTTAACCTATGCGGTGATCTATTCACTTGTTCCGAGAAAAACGATATTTCAAAATGATGTGAATTACGGAAAATTAAAGGCAAAACCAGATGAACTGGCAGATTATGAAAATACAGCATTCAGCAAGATGGGTTATATCGAATACCACACGACGAAAGAACTGAAAAAAGAAGTAGGAAGCAGTTCATCAGAAAAAGCCTCTTCTGAGCAGTTAGAAGAAAAATACCAAGATTGGGCGAAGAAAAATGGTTGGACGCTCAAACAATTTCCAATCAGCAAAGAATATTATGCGACAAAAGATATTCCATTAGTAAAACGCGTAGTGAATTTCTATGCGAATATGATCCAAATCGATCACCCATGGAAAGTAAAAGATGCCAGCAATCCTAACTTAAAACATTCTCTGCGTATCGAAAACGATGAGTTGGTCGGTTGGGCACTTGTCGGTTCAGGAACACAATATAAATACCAAATCTATTTCAATGGACAATTTCCTTATATCCATCAAAATATCGTTCATTTGAATCTAGGCACTTCATATCCGACATTTGCCGGACAAGCGGTAACAAGCATCATCTCAGGAGGACAAGGGAAAACAGAAAGTACAGAGACAACATTTAATGATGATTTTACAGCGCGCTCTTCTGCTAATATCTATCTCCGTCAATATCAGAAAACAAAAAACATCTCTTCACGAGACAAAAAATATTTTTCTGATAATTACGTCATCACAGACACGAATCACCAAGACCCATCGATGATCGGTACATCATTTCGTATGGGAGCTATCGCTGTTATTATTGCTTATGCGATCGGTATACCTGCTGCGATGTTGATGGCTCGTTACAAAGGGAAGATACCAGATAAAGCAGGGATCGCTATCGTAACGGTGCTGATCTCCGTGCCAAGTCTAGCCTTTATCTATTTCTTCCGATTTATTGGAAGCAGCTGGTTTTCTTTGCCAGATTCCTTCCCAGCATTGGGCGCACAAGATATTCGCTCCTATATATTACCGACAGTGATTCTAGGACTATTGTCTGTTTCTGGAATCGTTATTTGGCTGAGACGTTACATGATCGACCAACAGTCTTCCGATTATGTTAAATTTGCGAAAGCAAAAGGTTTGAATGCGAAAGAAATTGCTAGAAAACACATTTTCAAAAATGCAGCTATCCCAATCGTCAATGGGATTCCAGGAAGTATCATCGGAGCGATTGCTGGGGCGACGATCACAGAAACAGTGTTTGCTGCACCAGGTATGGGGAAAATGCTACCTGATGCGATCATTACCCATAACAATCCATTAGTTATCGCAATCGTTTTTGTCTTTACCACAGTATCCGTATTTTCAATCTTAGCCGGGGATATTGCGATGGCATTAGTCGATCCGCGAATCAAACTATCGTCAGGAGGAAAATAGCTTGGAAAATGTGAAAACAGAACAAATGAACGAATTCATTTTTGTAGAAACGAATTCGTTAGCTTCAGAAAAGATTGATACGCCGAAGTATTCGTATTGGCGTTCGGTCATGCGTAAATTCTTTTCAAACAAAGTTGCGATTTTTATGCTGATACTGATGCTGGCTGTCTTATTGATGAGCTTTATCCAGCCATTATTCAGCGGATACAAATTTATGGATGTAAAAGATATCAATGACTTTACGAAACGCTATAATCCACCAAGTGCAAAATTTTGGTTTGGTACAGATGCTAACGGCATGTCCTTATTCGATGCAGTTTGGGCAGGGGCGAAAACATCGATTTCCATCAGTGTCATTGCTACATTGATCACTACAGTTATTGGTGTAGTAGTAGGGGCGATTTGGGGAACATCGAAAGCAATTGACCGTTTCATGTTGGAAATTTACAACATCATCTCGAATGTGCCAACTTTACTGATCGTTATCGTTCTCTCTTATACGTTTGGTTCGGGATTTTGGAATTTGATTTTTGCGATGTGTGTGACGAGCTGGCTGAGCGTAGCTTACTTTATTCGGGTACAAGTCATGATCATCCGCGACCGCGAGTATAATTTAGCCTCAAAAACACTAGGAACACCGACCTTGCGGATGATTTTTCGTAATATCCTGCCTTATCTGATTTCTATCATCGTGACAGATGTATCTAGAGCGCTACCTTCGTTTATTTCATATGAAACCTTTCTTTCATTCTTAGGCGTTGGGTTAAGCAGTGATGTTCCTTCCCTCGGACGATTGATCGCAAAATATACGAATAACATGAGCAATTACCCTTATCTTTTCTGGATTCCTGTGACTGTACTGGCGTTAGTTTCTGTTTCTTTATACATCGTAGGACAAACTCTTGCAGATGCGGCAGATCCAAGAACACATATTTAGGAGGCAAACAATGGAGAATCAAACAATTTTATCAGTAGAAAACATCTCGGTCAGCTTCCATGTTCGTCACCGCGAATTAAAAGCGATCAGAAATGTCTCATTAGAGCTAAAAGAAAAAGAAACATTAGCCATCGTTGGTGAATCAGGATCAGGAAAATCAGTTCTGACAAAAACATTCACCGGGATGCTGGAACAAAACGGCAATATCACTTCAGGAACGATCCGCTATAAAGACAAGATATTAAGCGAATTGAAAAAGGATGAAGAATGGGAAGATATTCGGGGAAAAGAAATCGCGACGATCTTCCAAGATCCTATGACTTCACTGAATCCTATCAAAACAATTGGCTCACAAATCTCAGAAGTCATCATCAAACACCAGAAGAAATCAGCGAAAGAAGCGAAACGCTTAGCTGTCGAATTGATGGAAAAAACAGGAATCCCTAATGCGGCAAAAAGATATGATGAATATCCTTTCCAATACTCTGGTGGGATGAGACAACGGATCGTCATTGCTATTGCATTGGCTTGTCGACCTAAAATCTTGATTTGTGATGAACCGACAACCGCTTTGGATGTAACGATCCAAGCACAAATCTTGGAACTAATCAAAGAGCTTCAGGAAGAATATCAATTCACAACGATTTTTATCACCCATGATTTGGGCGTTGTCGCGGCTATAGCAGACAAAGTAGCTGTTATGTATGCTGGACAGATCATCGAAAGCGGAACAGTTGAAGAAATTTTTTATGATCCAAAACATCCCTATACATGGAGCTTGCTTTCTTCTTTACCACAATTAGCACAAAAAGGAGATGTGCTTTACTCTGTACCAGGAACACCACCTTCTTTATATAAAGATATCCAAGGAGATGCTTTTGCGCCTCGCAGCGCCTATGCGATGAAGGTCGATTTTACTAGTGAACCGCCTATGTTCCAAGTATCCGAAACCCATTTTGCGAAGACTTGGCTGCTGGATCCTCGTGCACCGAAAGTACTTAAACCAAAACAAATCGAAAATCTTCATGAAAAAATGATTGCTTTGGCTGCAGAATTGGATAGTGAAGAGCAAGACGGGGGGAAGCAAGTTGTCAGCTGATAAAAAAACTTTGTTAACTGTAAAAGATTTAGAAATCACTTTTGGAGAAGGAAAAAGCAAGTTCGTAGCTGTCCAAGACGCCAACTTTGATATTTATAAAGGAGAAACGTTCTCTCTCGTAGGAGAATCTGGTTCAGGCAAAACGACGATTGGCAGAGCAATCATTGGGTTAAATCCGACAAGCAAAGGGGATATTCTCTTTGAAGGGAAAAAGATCAATGGTCCCTTGTCGAAAAAAGAACAAGCAGAAAAAATCCGTAAGATCCAAATG
This sequence comes from Enterococcus sp. HMSC072F02, assembly GCF_001837725.1. NCBI lineage: Bacteria > Bacillati > Bacillota > Bacilli > Lactobacillales > Enterococcaceae > Enterococcus > Enterococcus sp. HMSC072F02. The sequence goes on along the minus strand of NZ_KV833945.1, from coordinate 3,765 downwards.
ATATTCCAAGACCCATCCGCATCGTTGAACGAACGGGCAACAGTAGAATATATTATCTCAGAAGGTCTCTATAATTTTAACCTGTTCCACTCGGAAGAAGAACGTTTGGAAAAGGTGGCAAAAATCATCAAAGAAGTCGGACTACTTCCAGAGCATATGTACCGCTATCCTCACGAATTTTCCGGCGGTCAAAGACAACGGATCGGGATCGCTCGTGCATTAGTGATGGAACCTGAATTAGTCGTAGCGGACGAACCAATCTCTGCTTTAGATGTTTCGATCCGTGCGCAAGTGTTGAACTTACTGAAAGATGCACAAAAAAAACGAGAAGTGACATATCTTTTTGTCGCTCATGATCTATCAGTCGTACGTTTTATTTCAGATAGGATCGCTGTGATCAGACAAGGACATATTTTAGAACTAGCTGAAACGGAAGAGTTATTCAACCATCCGCTTCATCCATATACAAAGGCATTGCTTTCAGCTGTGCCTATACCAGATCCTATTTTAGCAAGGAAAAGAAAATTACATGTGTATGATCCTAGCATACATGATTATACAAAAGACGGTCCGGTTTTCGAGGAAGTACGCCCCGGACATTTTGTATACGGGAATCAAAAGGAATTAGAAGCGTATCGAAAATTGTGAGATCTGCAGTTTGACTGGACACCGAAAGTCAGGTGATCAAACATGATAGTTAATCGATATTTTGGTAAAAGCAAGGGGAAGACAGAGAAGTCTTACCCCTTCTTAGTCCACAAAGGGGTGGATGAATTGGAGGATTGTTTATTTTGTAAAATAGTGAATGGAAGATTGCACCGAAGAAAAATAGTTGAGAGTGAAAATATTCTTGTATTTTTAGATAACGCAGGAGATGTCGATGGTCATATGATCGCTCTAGTCAAAAAACATCGGGTCAATTTAATTGATTGCGAGCAAGAACTATTTATTGAATTGATGAACGTCATTCGAGCGGTTTCTCTTCATTGCGTCGAAAATTGCGGTTTTGATGGCGTCAATTTGATCAAAGCAGAAGATGAGACAGTAGAAGAACATGTCTCTCACCTTCATTTCCATATTATTCCTAGAAAAAAACAAGATGGGGTGGATGCTTGGCCCTTATTTACCGGCGCGATGAATGATTTAGAGACTATGCACCAGCTTCTTGATATGAGACAAAGGACAGGAGAAAAATCCAGTGCATAAAAGAGAAGAATGTACGCTCTTAGATACGATTCATTCGGTTTTTAATAAAAAAAGATAAGGTAGCGAGTTGCTTAGAAAACTTGCTACCTTATCTTTTTTTGTTAATACGACTCGAATGTTCGTTCTTTGTTTTGACTTTTCCAAGCCTTTTTCTTCTTGATACTAATTTTATGAAAAATCAAGAAATAATTGTTATACTAGGTAATGCTGACAAACGGGATTGGTATTTCATTTTGATTCAGCTTCTTTTCAAATCACTAGGAAGGAGGGATAGATTGTTCAAGACTTATTTTCGTTTCAATAAAATACAAGATAATCCTTTTCGTATCATGAACCTGATGCTACTTATCTTTATCGTATTATGGTTAGGTTACATAAATCATGACTTTTTGATTTCAAGTTTTTCATCATTAGGGATCTTTACTTTTTTCTATTATCAAAACATACCGATGAAATCTTTGCTGAAACGTATGTTTTTGATCGGTTGTGGACTTTTGTTTGCTTTCGTTCTAGGGATTTTGTCAACTTATGTTTTATGGCTTGAACCATTTGCTGTAGCTTTGGTTGCTTTTTCCAGCAGATTCGTGTTGCGATTATTCCATATCTCTAAACCAGGTGGCTTGTTTTTTGCGATGCTTTCTGCCATGGGAACGAGTATGCAGCTGCCAATCGCTCAATTACCGATCGTCTCGCTTTATTTTTTTATGGGTGTCGTTTTTGCCCTGATTGCGGCAGTGATTACAAAATTACTGGATTCACGACCTGAGCAGACAATTGAAAAAGCGACTCTAAAAGAAAGGTTTCATGAAGAGCCTTTGGTGATCATTGATTCTGTTTTCTACAGTGCCGCCTTGTTTCTGTCCGTTTATGTCAGTCATGGCTTGAATCTGCATAATCCTTATTGGTTGACCTTGTCATGTGCATCGATTTTGCTGGCGGAAAATTTAGATGCGATGAAGCATCGACAAGTCCAATATCTGATTGGATCGATGGGTGGGTTATGTGTGTCAGCAGTCTTGTCATTTGTGCCGTTCACGCAACTGCAGACGATTTTTCTGATTACGTTTCTTTACGGAATCGCACAATTTCTAGTTGCTAGAAATTACGCAGTTGCTAATATTTTTCTTAATCCCATGGCGTTGATGCTATCTACACTTATTCGCGGGGCCTATCTGATGTCTTTGATCGAATATCGTTTTTTAGGAATCATCATAGGAAGTTTCATCGGTTTAGGTGTTGCGTGGGTAATGACGGTTGGTTTGCAACATTATTTAACGGTTGTTCGTCAAAAATTAGAATAGAAGGACAAATATATGTGCCAAAAGAGGTTATGACAAGATTTTTGTCACAACCTCTAATTCAAGGTGTTCAAAAGCCAGATTCTCAGCATTAAGTCAAATTCACACAAAAATGTGGAAAGGAACTTTCAAAAAAATTTTATATTTATTCTATCAAAAAATTTTGTTTATGATGGTAACTGAATAAACTTTCCTGAGATGGTCAATGCTTTCCTTGAAAGTCTTACAGATATTCTTTCTTCATAGAAAGTTTAAGTTTTATAGTTAGTGTACAATAAAAGTATGTTTATACCATATGGTGTCCGGATAATCAATCATTTAAACAATGAGGTTCAAAGATATGAAAAGGGGAAATTTGATGAAGAAAATAAGCAATGAAATCCAAATTCTGGCAGAAACTTTAACTCTTCCCAAAGTCGTTATAGAGCAAATGATTGTACAAGCAAAAAACATCCTTGATGAGGTGTTTGAGCAATATAGTCATGAACTAATGGATCCTAATAAAGCAAAGGCGACTGCAAAGAAAATAGACAAAGTCTATGAAGAGGAACCTTTTGCAGCATTAGCTATTTATCTATATGCAGCTTCTCAAAGTTGGAAAAAAATTTATCAACCATTGAAGATTCCAAGAACTATCTATTTGGCAACAATGAATGCTTTTACTAGATTTATTCATGAACATTTCCAAGTAACAGGAAGCTATCGCTTTGACCGTGGTTTTTGGATTTGGCATCACACTAGTGGCTTGATCTTTCGGATTGGTGAATTGGAGTACGAAATGACATATTTTCCGAAAGGGTACACGGATCTAAGATTAGAAGGAAAGAAGTGCCTTTCTCTTCATATTCCTTCCGATGCAGATTTATCTCAGAATAAGATAAGAGATAGTTACGAAAGTGCCATTCGTTTTTTTGAACTTTATTTTCCTGATTACCATTACCAAGTGATGTACACAGATACTTGGTTACTATCACCCAATCTTACTAAATGGTTGAAAAAAGAGTCAAAAATCTGTCTTTTTGCAGCCGATTATCGATTATTATCAGTTGATGAACAGGACGATAGTGGAGTCCCTTGGATCTTTGGACGAGTAGATGCCCAAATACATGATTATCCAGAAAGTACGAGTTTACAGCGACAAGCAAAAGAGCAATTGCTTGCAGGCGAGCACATTGGCTCTGGCTTAGGTATTCTCACTTCATAAGTTTAGTACTTCGAAATAGTTTAAAAGAGCGTGAGACAAAAGTAAAGAACACTTTTG